>JAHEOI010000123.1 GCA_018610125.1 Verrucomicrobiota bacterium | reverse complement strand
TGGCTCCTGTTCATTCCGTTTCCGGCGGGTGCGATCGCGGGCTGGCTGGCGCTGAGCGCCTATTGCGCCCTATATCCGGCTGTCTGGGTTTGGCTAAGCTGGCACTGCTTCCCTCTCAACCCTCTCAAAGGATGGGACGCGACCGAGACGAGGGGCCAAGGTTGGACGGCCATTCTCGAGCGATTCTCCGCAATGGGCTGGTGGCACCGGCAATGGTGGGTGCTCAGCGCGGCCTTGCTTTGGGTGGCCTTGGAGATGGTGCTCGCCCGTTTTCTGAGCGGCTTTCCCTGGAACTTCCTCGGGGTCTCTCAATACCGCCTGCTACCGCTTATCCAAATCGCTGAATTCACCGGTGTCTATGGCGTCTCGTTCCTTGTTGTCTACTTCTCGACTTCCTTGGTTCTGGCAGTCTGTCTCTTCCTGAATCACGGACGTCCATCGTGGTCGTGGTCCAAGGAGATGGCCCCCTGCCTTATGGTGCTGGTGGCAGCTTTGAGCTTTGGGATGCAGCAGGTCGGCACCACTCGGGAGCCGGACAGAACCTTAAAGGCCGCACTCGTCCAGCCGAGCATCCCGCAGACCTTGATCTTTAACCCCGAGAAGGATGCCCAACGCTTTAAGAAAATCCTACGGATCTCAAGGCAGGCATTGGAGACGAATCCTGACCTGCTGATTTGGCCGGAGGCCTCCCTCCCAAGCTTGCGGCAAGAGGATTACCAAAAGCTGGTCGAGATGCTTCGCCCAAACAATGCCTGGATGATCTTGGGAGCCGACCACGTTCAACGGAATCGCCGGCGAGGCTCCCGATCCAAAGACTATCGGTACTACAATGCCGGCTTCTTGCTCAACGCCGATGGCAAGCTCGTTGAGATCTACCACAAGCAGCGTCTCGTGATCTTTGGCGAGTACATCCCTTTCTCGGACTGGCTTCCGTTCCTTAAGCACCTGACACCGATTCAGGCAAGTTTTTCCTCGGGGAAGCGCCCCGTCCCATTCCATTTGCCCCACCTCAATGCCAAGACCTCGCCATTGATCTGTTTTGAAGACCTATTTCCTCAGTTGGTCCGCCAACACGCACAGCCGGACATCGATTTCTTGCTAAACCTCACCAATGATGGATGGTTCGGAAACAGCTCGGCTCAATGGCAGCATGGCGCCAATGCCGCCTTCCGGGCGGTTGAGAATCGCCTCCCTTTGGTTCGGTGCACAAACAATGGCCTGACTTGCTGGATCGACCGACGAGGGGCATTGCATCCCGCTTATTTCGAGTCGGACACCGGCAACAAGGACATTCACAGCGCCGGTTTCGAGACCTTTCAAATCCCGTTGAAAAAGGAAGGCCACACGGCTTCGCCGACGCTTTATACCCGCTACGGTGACTGGTTTGGCTGGATGGCGTGCGCCATCACGCTGCTTAACATTCTCCCCGGGGCGGTAAGACGATTCAGACAAGGACAAGGCGAAGGCCACGACCGTTGATCGTGGGTCTCTTGGGGCCGGCCCCCATCAGCGAATCCGAAACAGGCCACTCCGATCCTCAAAAAGAGCCATTTTTTGGAGTTGCGTTTATGGAGTCGCCGTTTTTGACTTTCAGTATTATGAAAACTTCCATGATAACAAAACTTTCGGGGTTAACCGGCATTGCCATCGCGATGGGTTTGAGCAGCGTTCAGGCCCATGGTCCAACCGAGCAAATGGCCAAGACAGCCAACCGTTTCCTTGATTCGCTCTCGCAAAAGCAACGGGAACAGGCAACCTTCCCAATGAAGAGCGATGAGCGGGCGAATTGGCACTACTTTCCCAAGGAGAGGGAGGGGGTTTCGCTCAAGGAGATGGGGGCTGATCAACGACAGCTCGCTCAGGCGCTGTTAAGCTCCGCCCTGAGTCACGAAGGCTACGTCAAGGCATTGACGATCATGAGCCTTGAGCAGATCCTTTACGATCTCGAAGGCGGCAACGACTCCCGCGATCCGGAGCTCTACTACGTGACCATCTTTGGCGATCCGAAGCCGGACGGCACCTGGGGCTGGCGGGTCGAAGGGCACCACCTCTCGGTGAACTTCACCATCGTCGAGGGCGACCATATCGCCACCACCCCTTCGTTCTATGGCGCCAATCCCGCCCGGGTGCTTTCAGGACCGCAAAAAGGCTTGCGGACCCTCAAAGCCGAAGAGGATTTGGCAAGAAAGCTTGTCAAATCGCTGAGCGCGAACCAGCGAGACGCCGCGATCTTTAGCAAGGAACCACCCCATGAGATCTTGACCGGCGCCGATCGGAAAGCCCATGGGCTCAAGCCTCTGGGCCTCGCCCGGGAAGAGCTGACTCAACGCCAGCAAAAGGTCTTGGATAAGCTCATCCGGGAATATGTCTATCGCTATCGCACCGAAATCGCCAAGCAAGCAATGAAGGAAATCAAGCGCTCGGAATCGATCCACTTTGCGTGGGCCGGCGGCCTCGAGGCCCGAGAGCCGCATTACTACCGCATCCAAGGGTCCGCCTTCCTGATGGAATATGCCAACACCCAAAATAGCGCGAATCATATTCATGCGGTCTGGCGCGACTTGCAAAACGACTTCGGAAGAGATCTCTTAAAACGCCATTATGAGGAGCATCACTCCGACTGAAGGGGTGAGCGAGGTGGCCTCGGGAGACACGCCTCGAACGGGGCGGCCCCTCCATGGCAGAACAAGAAAACACCGGGGGCAGCGACGGAGCACTGCCCCCAATAAACCTTGAAATTGAACGACATTGCTCCACCAATGCCCAACTCCCGGTATGGGAATGACATTTTGGTTGGCTGATACATGGACGAGACAGCGACAACAGATTCATTGGCAAAAAGAAACTATCCTTCCGCCTCGCCACAGATTCCTTGAGGCTGCAAACACTGGAAAGGGCAAAGGCAAAACTTGACTCAAACGCATCAAATTTTGTTGGACAAGGAATCTAGCCCGCAAGTCGGGAGCGAAGTCACATTGAACATCACAGACATCGCCTTCGGGGGTGAAGGCGTGGCCCGGCACGAGGGCATGGTCTTCTTCGTCAAATTTGTTGCGATCGGCGAGACCGTGCGCGCCAGAATCACCGAGGTGAAGTCTAATTATGGACGTGCCGAGGTTTTAGAAATTTTGGATCCCTCGCCGGAACGGGTTTCTCCCCGATGTCCTTATTTCGGCGCCTGTGGAGGATGCCAATACCAGCATCTCTCTTATTCAGCCCAGCTCACCGCCAAATACAAGCAAGTGACCGATCTCTTCGAGCGGATCGGAAACTTCGACTCAAAAGCGATCGACCCCATGATTCCTTGCTCGATCCAATACGGCTACCGTAATCGGTTAATGGTGCGCAGCCAATGGGATCGAGCCACCAAGCGGATGAAGGTCGGCTTTCTTCGGCACAACACTCGGCTGGTGGTGGATGTCGACCAATGCCACATAGCCGAGCTCGAGCTTAATGAGCAGCTTCAATCGGTTCGTGCCGATCCGCCACCTCGTGGAGGCTTAAAAGTCACATTGCGGGCATTTCCTGAAGAATGGGAAGTCCCGAAAGACTCCTTTTTCCAAAACAATTTCCATCTCTTGCCACAGCTTGTTTCGACGATCCAAGCGCGTCTTCGCGCCGCCGGGACGAATTACCTGGTTGACGCTTATTGCGGCGTCGGGTTCTTCAGCATCGAGCTGGCGGACCAGGTTGAGACGTATATCGGAGTGGAAGTCGACAGGCCCGCAATCCAGGCCGCTAGGAAGAACGCCCTCAAGCACGATCGCCAAAACGGTGAGTTCATCCAAGGTCCTGCCGAAAATCTGCTTCCTTCGTTGCTTGAGCGATACCCCGCGGACCAAACCACCATGATTCTGGATCCGCCGCGGACCGGGTGCCATGTCGCGATTCTGGATGCCATTCGTTACCTCCAACCGGCGCAAGTCATTTATGTCTCCTGTCACCCTGCAACCCTGGCCCGTGACCTGAAGACCCTCTGCGACGGGAATCGATTTCGGCTCGAAAAGGTCGTCCCGCTCGATATGTTCCCTCAAACACAGCACATGGAGTGCGTTGCGGACCTTCGCCTGACAAAATCCTCGGCAACCAAGTGAATTCCGGTTACAAATTGACCTTATCCTTGATTCGAGCGTAAGAATCGCTACGAGTAAAAGAGCGTACTGCTATGACAGAATCCAAAGTCGAGAATCCGATCGTTTCTTTTGTGCAAAGGCGGCTGCCCTGGATCATCGCCGCAGCCATGTTTGTCTTCTTCGCCGTAACATTAAACTTCTGGGTAACGGCCAAGAGCCTGCCGGTAGTGGCGAAAGTCACCGGCTGGGACTGGAACACGACGATCTCGCAGCCGGTCCTTTATTTGCTGACGTACCCCTTTCGCTTCTTGCCGCCCGATTGGCAGCCGATCGCTTTAAATCTGCTCAGCGCGTTGTTGGCCGCGCTCACCCTCGGCGTCTTGGCAAAATCGGTCGCATTGCTTCCCCACAACCGCACTCGCGAACAACGCCAGCGCGAGCGCGATCCCGAAGGGTTTCTCTCGATCAAGACCGCTTGGGTCCCCCCAGTGTTCGCGGCCCTGGTGTGCGGGCTTCAATTAACCTTTTGGGAGCATGCGACGGCGCTCACCGGGGAAATGCTCAATCTCCTAATATTCGCTTACATCATCCGTTGTCTCCTCCAAATCCGGGTGGATGATCGACCAAGCTGGGTATCTCGTCTTGGGTTTCTGTACGGGCTGGCCATCACCAACAATTGGGCCATGCTTGGATTCTTGCCGGTCTTTGCGGCAGCACTTGTCTGGATTGTTGGCAGAAAGCTCTTCTCGTGGCCATGGCTTTCCCGACTCCTTGGATATGCCGGGCTTGGATTATTATTTTACCTCCTCATCCCCTTGGTCGAGCTGTTTTCCACTCATACCGAGGCCGGCTTCATCCAACTGCTGCGAAGCGAGCTCGGTAGCCAGAAGATGTTTCTGCTTGTAAGCCAATTACGGAATCGGGCCTTTATTCTCAGCTTCACGTCACTGGTTCCACTCATCCTTATCGGAATCCGTTGGCCCTCGACCTTCGGTGACACCAGCGTCTTCGGGAACGCAATGACCGCGGTCATGTTCCGTGTTCTCCACGGGGTCTTCCTGGTGGTCTGCGCGTTTGTCGCATTCGATCCGGCATATAGCCCGCGTAACCTTGGCATGGGGTTAAGCTTTTTGTCGTTCTACTACATGGGGGCCCTTGCCCTCGGCTATTTTAGCGGCTACTTCCTCCTGGTTTGCGGAAAGGATCCCGCCCGCTCGCGAAATCGCCCAGGCACCGGCTTAAAGTTCCTTAACCGTGCCTTGGCCGGGTTGGTGCTGGTCGCGGTAATCGGTGTCCCAGCCGGCCTTTTCTCGAAGAACTGGCCTTATATGTCGTCCCGAAATCAAAACCTCCTCCATCAGTTTGCCCACCAAAGCGTTAAGCAATTGCCGGATGAGCAAGCGGTGGTATTGAGCGACAACAAGCTCCAGATGCTCCTGGTCGAGGCGGCGTTGGCAGACTCTCCGGAGGGCCCGGACCATATCTTTCTGGAATCCGAGCTCATGCCCCACAAGCTCTATCACCGCACCATGGGCGCGACACATCCTGAAATTTGGCCAAAAATCAACCTCACCAAGCTCGAGGAGCCCATTCCGTCACCGGTGCTGATCAGCTTTCTCGCTCGCTTGGACCAAAAGGCGCCTCTGTACTATCTCCAACCCAGCTTTGGATACTACTTCGAGCGCTTTTATCAGGAGCCACACGGCAGTTTGTTCAGGCTCACCCCCTACGACGAGGGTAAAGTCACCCCTCCCAAGCTGAGCAAGGCCGAAGTCAAAGCCAATGACGCTTTTTGGGAGCAATTCGACTTTTCCAAAGGCTCACCGCTACTCCAGTCAATCGAGCTTGACGTTGAGGGCGCAAAGAAGCTGGGACGGTTTTACTCGAGGAATCTCAATTTCCTTGGCGTCCGACTTCAGCGCAGCGATCACTTCGAGCGAGCCGGGCACTATTTCAAGCTCGCCTCACGTCTCAATCCGGAAAACGTAGCCAGCCACGTCAACCTCCAGGTCAACAAGCATCTCCGGAGCGGTAGTGCCCAATCCGTGAAGATCACCGACAAAGTCGGCAACATGCTGGGCCAATACCGCAATTGGGAAGAGCTCTT
The DNA here is from genome assembly GCA_018610125.1 of Verrucomicrobiota bacterium. Taxonomy (GTDB): domain Bacteria; phylum Verrucomicrobiota; class Verrucomicrobiia; order Limisphaerales; family JAHEOI01; genus JAHEOI01. The sequence goes on along the minus strand of JAHEOI010000123.1, from coordinate 6,279 downwards.
GCGCGTCTGCGGCCCGGTTGACGCTCCCAACTTTTGCTTTAATCTGGGGAAAGTCTTGGCAAAGCGAAAGCTGCATCGCCAAGCAGCCCAACAATTCCGACGAACTGTCGACTTGCAGCCGGAGCACATGGAAGCACGCTTCTGGCTCGCCGAGATTTATTTACGGAATCATATGCCGGATCGCGTTCTTGCCGTGACGAAAGAGATCAAAGAGTTGTCCGGCTCGTCAGTCAGGCTCACCCGCACCAATCGGATCGATTTGGTCCAATTGGAAGCGTGGGCTCACTTCGACAAGAAGGAGACAAAGACTGCCGAAAAGCTGCTGAAAAAGCATTATAACGAGAATCCGGAGAATCATCAGCTCCTCTCTTCCCTTGCCCAGCTCTATCTCCGATCCGGAAACACCACCAACGCGCTGAAAACCATCGAGCAACAGCTCAAGAGTGATCCGAAGGATGTCCAGCCCTTGCTGGTCAAGAGCTATATCTTTATCGAGCAGGAGAAATACTCCAAGGCGCTTCCACCGTTGAATCAAGCCCTCCAACTAGAGCCTGGCAATATTGCCGGATTGTTCAACCGAGGGTTGGCGTATTTCAACCTTGAGCAATGGGAGAACGCCAAGGAGGACTACACGAAGCTGCTGGAAAAGACCCCTAATAATCCGGCAGCCCACTACCGGTTGGCCGAGATCTATTATCAAGAGCAAAACAAAACCAAAGCGGTCGATCACTACCAAGCGTTCCTTGAAAACACGTCTCAGAGCTCCGAAAAGGCCAAAACCGCTCGGAAACGGCTCAAGGAACTGGCCGGCTACGCGGCCTTACCGGACGCGGCGCGCCAATCCCAAGCCCATCCGTCGGCGAGCCCATAGCGAGGCATTGTCTCAGACCACCATTAAGTTGGCACACAAAAAGATGCAGTGTTTCTAACAATGCGCGAAAGAAGAGTCCCCCTCATTCGAACCTTCTCCCCTCCGAAGGGGAGAGGATCGAGGTGAGGGGTTCCCCGACAATAACCGTTTTCCACTTATGGGCGTGCCTTCAAGAATCCGGGTGGTCCACGTGATCACGCGCCTCATTGTGGGGGGAGCGCAAGAGAACACCATCGCTTCCGTCAAAGGACTCCAAGCGAATCCGGATTGGCTCGCCGAGCTAATTGCCGGCCCGACCCACGGCCCCGAAGGCTCCCTCGAGCATTTGCTCGATGACTGCCCCGAACATTTCACGAGGCTTGAGCATTTGGTCCGCCCGGTTCATCCTTGGCGGGATCTGCTTGCATTCCGAGAACTGACTCGGATACTCCGTGAGCGAGCGCCAACCATTGTCCATACGCATAGCGGCAAAGCCGGCGTCCTCGGACGGATGGCCGCCAAAAAGGCGAATGTGCCGATCATCGTTCACACGATCCATGGTCCTTCCTTCGGTCCATTCCAAGGGAAGCTCGCCAACTTCTTCTTTCGTCGTGCCGAGCGGATGGCCGGGGCGATCACAACGCACTTTATCACGGTGGCCCACGCCATGACCCGACTCTACCTGAATGCCGGAATCGGACGTCCGGAGCAATACACCCGTATCTTTAGCGGGTTCGATTTGGCTCCCTACGCAAACGCCACCAACGACCAACACCTCCGCACTTCCCTCGGAATCGAGCCCAATGACTTCGTTGTCGGGAAAATCGCCCGTTTATTCCAGCTCAAGGGACATGACGATTTGTTCACGGTCATTCCATCGCTCGTTGCCAAATGCCCCCGGATGAAATTCCTCTTGATCGGTGACGGCCCGTGGCGAGAGCGCTTTGAGCAATGGGCGAAAAAGCAGGGATTTCGCGACCACGTCATCTTTGTCGGTCTGGTCCCACCGGAAAGGGTCTCTCATTACACCGGAATCATGGACACTTTGGTTCACCTTTCGCGACGTGAAGGGCTGCCCCGGGCATTACCGCAAGCCTTGGCCACCGGCAAGCCGGTGGTGGGCTACGATACAGACGGCGCTTCGGAGGTTTGTCACCACGGTCAAACCGGCTTTCTCATCAATGTCGGTGACTTAAGCGCCCTTCAAGAGTCTCTGCTCACGCTCGAGGCAAATCCCAACCGGCGCCAAGAAATGGGCGAGCGAGGAAAAGCGTGGGTCGGCCAAGTATTCTCGGTTGACCGGATGATTGCCGAGCTCAGCCGTCTCTATCACTCCCTTTTGGCATCACACTTCCGCAGCGCGAATCAGGTTTGCTCGAATTAATCCCATTCCCGGAATCGGTCTACGTCGCCACCTTTGTCGGCGCCTGCCTTGTCACGTTGCTCTCGTTACCCCTCTGGCGACAATGGTGCCATGCCACCAATCACGTTGACGATCCGGGCCACCGAAAGATCCACCATACGCCAATGGCCCTGGCGGGCGGATTGGCTGTCTTAACCGGCATCGTTGTACCTCTGGCGCTCGGAGCCTCAAGCTTGTTCTTGGGATATTGGGATCCCGATACCACCCATCGTCTGGTCTATGGATTCCAGCAGCGGATGCTGCCTTTGACAATGCTCCTGCTCGGGGCATTCGGCATGTTGTTTCTCGGATGGCTCGACGACCGGCACGCCCTCAAGCCCACCATCAAGTTTACGGGTCAATTCCTGATTGCCACCCTGGTCAGTCTGGCCGGCGTCCGTATCACCTTGTTCATCGAAAGCACCCTTTTCAGCTACGCCATAACGATCCTTTGGATACTTACCATCACCAATGCGATCAACTTCATGGACAACATGAATGGACTGTGCACCGGCATCGGGTTTATCGGATCGGTCATGTTCGGTCTGACTGCCGCCTTCCAAGGAGATTACCTCGTCACATCGATGGCCTTCCTGCTTGGAGGCGCGCTGCTCGGATTCTTCCCTTACAATTTCCCGCGTGCCAGCGCCTTTCTCGGCGATGCAGGCAGCCACCTGGTGGGCTATTGGCTTGCTATCCTGGCGATTCTAACCACCTACTACTCCGGGGCAACGCAATCCCCCTGGGCGGTCCTACGTCCCTTGCTCATCCTTGGTCTCCCCCTATTGGACTTCGGTTGGGTCATCCTCTGGCGACTTTGGCACCGCCAGCCTGTTTATATCGGCGATACCAATCACCTCTCTCACCAATTGGTCAAGCTTGGATTCCATCCGAATCGCGCGGTCCCGATCCTCTGGCTGGCTGCCGCTTTGTTCGCCGCCACATCGTTCCTGATCCGATGAAGCTTGCGTTCGGCCCCGAAATCAACAACGCTGAATTGGGAATGAGCAAACACGTTTATGTCACGACAGCGATCGACTATGTCAACGGTCAGCCGCACCTCGGTCATGCCTATGAGAAAGTCATTACGGATGTCATTGCCAGGGGCAAGCGTAGCTTGGGTCATCCCACCTTCTTCTTGACCGGCGTCGACGAGCACGGTCAAAAGATTCAACAGTCAGCCGGCGCCGCCGGGCTCGACTCGCAGAGCTATTGCGACCGACTCGAGAAGAATTGGCGTGACTTCTGCGATCGGCTGCAGTTATCGCACAATGATTTCGTACGGACTTCCGAGCACCGGCATGAGGCGATCGTTAAAGCGATCCTCAACAAGCTCTACGCCAAAGGTCATTTCTATTTCTCCGAGTACCACGGATTCTATTCAACGCGCCAAGAGACCTTCCTGGCGGAGCGGGATCGCAACCCGGATGGCTCTTTCGATCCGATGTACGGGGAGGTCATGGAGCTGACGGAGGAGAATTACTACTTCAGGCTCCGAGAGCACCAGGATTGGCTGATCGACTACATTGAAGCCCATCCCGAATTCATTCGCCCGGAGAATCGACGCAATGAGGTCTTGGGGCTTCTCAAAAACAATACCCTCGAGGACCTGTGCATCTCCCGTCCTATCAGCCGGCTCACCTGGGGCATCCCCCTGCCCTTCGATACCAATTTTATCACCTACGTCTGGTTCGACGCCTTGGTGAACTACATCAGCATTCCGGCGGCTTACGGTGATCCGGTTATCATCGAAGCGCTCGAAGGCGCCGAACCGACTCCCCCGGCTGCCAATCCCGACTTCGAAACCTGGCCGGCGGATGTCCACGTGATCGGCAAAGACATCCTCAAGTTCCATGCGGTCTACTGGCCGATCATGTTAAAGGCACTCGATCTCCCCCAGCCCAAACAGATCCTCGTCCATGGCTGGTGGCAAAAGGAAGGCCAGAAATTGAGCAAGAGCACCGGCAACATTGTCGATCCGATCGAGGTTATCGACGACTGGGGGCTCGATGCCTTTCGCTATTACCTTGTTCGCGAGCTGGATATCGGACCGGACGGGAACTGGACGGATGACAGCTTTGCCGGCCATTACCACGCCGACTTGGCCAATGGCCTCGGCAACCTAATGAATCGCTCGCTCTCGATGCTCAAACGCTATCGCAAAGGAGTCGTCCCGGATCGCTCCGATGAGCTCAAAGAGGAAGCCGAAACCGTCATCGCCAAAACACGAGCCTTACTCGAAGCTTACGAAATCCAACAGGCCGTCTTCATTGTCTGGTCGTTTATCACACGGGTCAATCAGTACATCGATCAGACCGCCCCGTATAAGCTAGCCAAGGACCCCGAGCAAGCCCAGAGACTCGACGAAATCCTCTACAATCTGGTCGAAAGCTGTCGGCTGTTGGCCATCCTCATCTGGCCTTTCATTCCCAATTCCGCGACAAGGATGCTCGAGCAGCTTGCCCTGGAGCAGAAACCGGACACCTTGGCCCAACTTCAATGGGGCGACCTGGAGCCGGGTCACGAAGTCGGCCAAGCAAGCCCGCTATTTCCGAGACGAGACCAAGCACGAAAGCAGAGAGCATGATCGGAAACCATCGCCACGACGAAGAGGCACTTCCCATTTCGCCAAGCAGCCCTCTCCCCTTCTGGCTGTTGATGGGAACGGCTTGGATCGCTGCCGATCAGGTTCCGTCATCGGCCGAGGCCAACGCCATTGACCGTTTAAGAGTCGAGCCGGGCCAACACCACATTGAGCTGACCTGGCAGACGCAATCCGTCGTTCCAAAAACCTCCCAGTCGGATCCGCTCTATCCCGACTACATCATTTATCACGCTGACTCGATCAATCAATGGCATCGGCTTACCCGCTTCTATTCCAGCAAAGTCTCCGGGCGTTCAAAGCGCTTTTCCATCACCTTGCCGAAGGACGATCAAGGATTCTTCAAGGCAAAAATCAAAGTAGCACTCCCCTTTGAAGACCTCTCGTCGCGTAACCTGGTCAGGGGCAACCTAAGCGGCGCCAATCTGCACGCCGCCAAGCTCCGGCAGACCCGACTCGATTACGCCGATTTGACCGGCGCGAACCTGACCGAGGCCGACCTCCGGGAAGCCTCGTTCTTTGAAGCCGACCTCACAGCCACCGATCTCACCGGCGCCCGCTTGGATGGAACAGAGCTAAGTCGGGCCCGGTTTGATCAGACCATCATGCCAGACGGGAGCACTCGAACGATCGATGTCGAAGCACGCCTGTTGGCCATGGAAACCGAATCCGCATTGCTCCCCGACGACGAATTGAGCAAGACCATTTCAAGCGACCTTGCCGCCATCCGAGAGGCGTTCCCGAAGATGAGATCGATTCGTAATCGACTGCCTTGGAAAGCGGGTGAACTCCTGATTCAACCGACCGCGAAAGGGCGCGAGCGAATGGAGGCGGGCGGCTTTCCAGGGTCTTCCGAGCTCAATGCGAAATACAAACCCTACCGCATCGAAGACGAGTCGGAATCCTTCTCGCGAATTCTCTTTAAAAAGCGTTACAATCCGGAAGTCCTGGCCCGGGACTATCAGGAAGACGACGGCATCAGCAAGGCGGAGCCCAATCTTCTCGCCGGCGATGGCGACGATATCACCGTCAATCCGAGTCAACGACGCTATACCTTCTTCCGACGCTGGGGCGATTGCCCAGCCGGATGCATCAATGCCCACATTTGGCAATTTGCTGTTTCCGATGACGGCAGTGTCCGCGTGATCGAAGAAAGAGGCAATCCCATTCCACGAAACTAACCAAGGTCAGGACGACCGAGTCCGCAATCAAAGGACGAAACTCTTCCATAACGTCGAGCGCAAGAGCAGGGCGCCCAAACCGCGGCTGGTGGAAAAAGCCAAGATACGGGTCCAAGCCAACGGCGTGCGCCGCGATTGTGCAATCCTTTACCAGGATGCTATAAGCGAGCGACAGCAAGGCATTGACAGGATCACGAGGAGGACGCCGATTCCTGCCATTGAAGTCCATTTTAAAGAACCCGGG
>JAHEOI010000122.1 GCA_018610125.1 Verrucomicrobiota bacterium | reverse complement strand
GGGCTCGACTGAGTCGCTCCTTTAAGGGCTGGAACAACTCCGCTCCCCACAACCCTCCGCGGCATCAGTAGCTGCTCACCGTAAGTCTCCATTTCACCAGAATCCACCGTTCGCAGCCAGCGTGCATACTCATTAAGGGCCGTCGCATCACCGGCCTCGGCACGCTTCACAGCAAAAATCGCCATATACTTCCCGGCAGCAGTCGTCGGATCGTTCATTCGATTCCCTCGGTGCACGCGCCGGCAAAGCTTCATTTGCTGCTTCAATATTGCGAGAGCCTTTTGAAGATCCCAGTCCGCCAAGTAAACCGTCATGCGCCACGCATCCAGTATGTCGGAGGATTCCGAAGACGACAGGTAGTAACCTGTCGGGGAAAGCTCTTGAATAGGTTCGGTCATCAGCTCGGCGACTGAGGGTTCCACTTGGCGTCGTAGCGGGTCCCCATGGAGCTTTTCTGGACCGCTCTCTGGGCTACCTGCCGGCCGAGCTCGGCGCGGACTTCGAGTCAACTCTTTACCCAGAGGCGTGGTTATATGGCTGGCCGCCTCGAGCCAGCGCTCCACAGAGAGGTCATCATCGGCGAGCGTCTCGTACCAGCGGTTCGGATGGGGGACATTGCTGAAACGCTCCCAATAACGTCGGATATTCCGGGCCAACCCGCGACGCTCTTCCCGGCCATTCGAGGTCGGCGCCCAAGCAGTACGTTTGGCGTTGAACGTTGTGTGGAGGATCTCGGAGAGAGCGATATACGCCACCCTGACAACCGGAATCAAATTCCGATCTCGGAAAAAGTCGCGATGGAAGGAGACCGACCTTGTTAAGCGGCTGTCGTCCTCCAGGGTATCCAGTAGCGCCGGCACGGCCTTTTCCCCCTTTCCAACCAATGCCTTCACGATCGGACTCCTGCCGATGTCCACCCTTCCGGGCTGGCTCCTCTGCCTCACCGAGGTCTCATCCAGGCGCTCTATCCAATGCCTCACGCTGTGGCGTTTGGCCTCTATTGTCTCGTTGCGACGGCCACTTTCCCGGGCTCGCCTTGTCTGATCTCGCAAGAGCTCGACAGCAGGGGCCAAAAAGCTTAGATAACGGTTTTGGGAGTTGTTGTTCCGTCGTCGCGGGGGGGCAACACCGAAGCGTTTCGCCTTCTTCTCAACTTGGCGCCATGTCGGCACCAACCGCTGAAGGGAAGCGAGCGCGATCGGGTCACTTCCCCGGATGTGGGCACAGAGAGCACGATCGTAGAGCCCCCATAACCAGTCTGAAGCCATGGCCAGATAGACGATTCCGGGGCGGGTGGGAGGCCCGCGTCCTCGCTGTCCCGGTCCAACCGTCACTCCCGTCCAAATGCGCTGCGCCAGGTCGGCCTCACCCAAACGTAAAAGGAGGCAAGCCTTAAGCGGCAAAAGGGTTTCATGCGAGATGAACTGCTTCTCGGCGATTGCCGTCCGGTGATAATCGCCGGCCCTCAACTTCCTTAAGAACCTCGGTTGCCTCGCTTTACGCTTGGTCAGTAGATCTTTGATATCCTTTCTCACGTCGGCCCGATCGCCCACCCTCAGAACAGGGTAAATGAGGCCATTCCAACAGACCGCAAAGCTTTGATTCCCCTCCCTGATTCGAGGTAACACCCAACCGTGCACCCATTCCTTCACCCCTTGACTTCCCGATACACTCCCCGTCATTACTTTGATCCGACGGTATTCGCAGGCACGCGGATCGGCCAGCCCGTCCCGGAAAAGCTCGCGGGTGGCGGTGACAAACGCCTTGGGCAAAGAAGACCGGGGCGGTTGCCAAGGCGAATCCTGTCGTGGAGGATTCGGAAGTCCTCCCGCCTGCAGACTCGCCATCCCATCCCAAAACTCGATGCCATGAAATCCAAACAAAACAACAAAGAGGCAAGCGAGCCTTTGCTTTGTCGAGAAATAGGACATCATCAACGCTGCGCACGACTCCATCTCAAGACGAAGCCGCCGGCCACCGCGACGGTCAGGACCAGATACAGCCCGAAGGGCGCATACTGGGTAGTCGCCAACAACGCCTTCAGTGGGGCCAGGACAGCGTCGAAGTCGTCCGGGAAAAGGACAAAGTAGGCATAGGCCAACGCGGCAAAAATAATGATCCGGGCACGTGTCCTCTTCGAGTGAAAATCCATAAGTCTTTCCAATTCGCCATTCACGATCGCTCGTCCTCTTTCTCTTCTGTCTCCCGCCCAAAGACCAAGGCGCCAACGACCCCGCCGAATGTCACAAAGACGCCAATCTTAAGCAGGGCGGTGCTGAGGGCCAAGGTGTCGACGTTCTCCCCACTCAATTCGATGGGTTTGTACAGCAATGCCAGAACGACAATCAAAAGCCCCTGCAATAGCAGCTTCTGATGGAGCTGTGGAATTAGCTTGATAATGACAATGCTGAAAATCAAAAAAAGGAGGCAAATCGGGATCAAGATGAAGAGCACGTCTTCGGGAGGCACTACGCTTTTCATAGAGAAGGAGTATGCGGCCAACCTTACCAAATACCAAGCGCAAAAATCTCATGGTGTCTGCCTTTTTTAGGGAGAAGAGCAAAAGCTTCGCGACCCTGAACCGCGCCAGCTTATGGAGTGCGCGTGACTTGCCCGGTGAAAGTAAACCCCGAAAGGGGTGGCAGGCACTATTTCACGGGGCGAGTCACCGCTTTCTATTTCCCACATCAAAGCAGACCAGTCTTTCCTGGTAACGACAATAAATTTGGCCATTGGCCAGCACCGGCGGAACCCATGTTTCCTTGCCCCCAAAAACTTGGGCGCGTGAGATTTCTTCGTATTCCCTTGGGGAAGCGATCCCAACCGCCAGCAAACCGCGCTGGCCCTGAATGATCAGTCGATTCCCCGCCCCAATCAATGCGCCCTTGCCATATCCACGCTTCTTCCATTGCTCCTTTCCGGTCTGGAAGTCAAGGCATTTCAAGGCATTCCGATCAAAGCCATAGAGATAGCCATCGATCAAAACACTTGAGCTGAAGTGGTTGCGCATCTTGCGGTTCCGCCAAACGACGGTCGGCTCATTCCCCTGAAAGTCGATGACGGCGGCGCCGGTATTGTAACCGGAGGAGATAAAAATGCGCGTTCCCGACACAATCGGTGTGGCCGCATTGACATCATAGCTGGTTTTCCAAGGCAAAGACCAAAGCCTTTCCCCACCTTCGAGCCCACGGGCCACCAAGGCGTCGGCATGAAACGTGGCGATTATTGTCTCTCCTTGGTACTCGAATGCCACCGGCGAGGAGTAGCCTGCACTCTCGGTTCCTTGGGACCAAATCACTTCTCCCGTCTTTTTATTCAATGCCGCGGTCGCCGCTCCGGTCGAAAAAAAACCGAGGACTCCCTTGTGACCTCCCGGCTCGACAATGACGGTATCGGCGACAACCAGAGGCGACGTCGAATAGCCCCATTTAGGGACACTTCCATTCAAATCCTCAACCAAGTGCTTGCTCCAGAGGACATTCCCCCTGGCTGCATTCAAGCAGAACAGATCGCCCTGGCGACTGACTGTATAGACGCGTCCCTCCGAAACTGTCGGTGTGCAGCGCGGCCCCGGCCGGTTATTCGGGTCCTTTGCCACACAGGGATAAGAGTGCTCCCAAAGCTGTTTACCTGAATCACTATCGAGTGCGTGGACAAAATCCATCCCATCCCGGTTCCCCATTGTGAAAACCACCCCGTCGCTCACCGACATCGACGAATACCCTCGCCCAACATCGGCCTCCCAAAGGCGCTTCGGCTTACCATCCCAATCGCCTCGCCAACTGGTCTCGGTCGAAACGCCATCACGATTCGGACCTCGCCACTGAGGCCAATCGTCGGCAGACGCCCAGATCGAAGCAATCGAGCAAGCCAACAACGAAAGAAGCAGATCCCGGATAGAGCGGGATCTCCCAAGCCGGACAACGGTCACGCGGTAACGCCGCCGAGCTCGCCTCCCTAATAATATTAATCGTCCAATGAGCCCTTGCATAGCAACACAATATGACTTTTAAGCGATGGCTTTGCGTAGCTCTTCTATCTCCGGCGAGTGATTGGACGATCGCTCCCATCAGGCGCTATCAGATCGGACACGACTTTTCGACACCTCCTAAGCATGTCCAAAGCCGGAGTCCCTGTCAACTCGGGCTTCATCCCAATCCGGCTATGCGGTTGCGCCCTGCCCCATAACATCTTTCCCTTGAAATTCTCCGAGATGATGCCGATAAAGCACAAAAGATTTAAAAAAACGGACTGCCCGATAAACAAAATGGCGTCGAGCGATGGAGAACAAAAAACGGAAGCGACCTCTCCGGCGGCAGAGGGGCCCTATATCGGAGCGGACCGATCGCTCCCAGAGACGACCATCAAAGCGATCCTCTTAGGCATCGTGCTTTCCATCCTTTTGGCGGGCGCGAATGCCTATCTGGGACTGTTGGCGGGCATGACGGTTTCAGCCTCCATTCCAGCCGCCGTCATATCGATGGCGTTACTCCGACTCTTCCGCCATTCCAATATCCTCGAGAATAATATCGTCCAGACCGCGGCCTCAGCCGGTGAAAGTCTCGCCGCAGGAGTCATCTTCACTTTTCCCGCCCTGATCATCCTCGGTGTCTGGTCCGACTTCAATTATTGGGAAACGACCGCCATTGCGGGCTTGGGCGGCCTGATCGGGGTATTGTTCACGATCCCGTTGCGGCGCGCGCTCGTGGTGGAATCCCAATTGAAATTTCCCGAAGGCGTGGCGACCGCGGAAGTCCTCAAGGTCGGCGATACGGGCGGTGCCGGCATCAAGAGCCTCATTATGGGCGGCGGCGTCGGCGCGTTGTTCAAGTTCGGCGAGTCCGGTCTCGGACTTTGGACCCAAGCAATCGAAGGCGCCCGCCAAGTCGGCGGCTCCCTTATCTACTTCGGGACCAATCTCCTTCCATCGCTTCTGGCGGTCGGCTACATCGTCGGCTTCAATATCGCGGTCCTGGTCTTTGTAGGAGGCGCTTTGAACTGGTTCGTCGCGATTCCGATTTACGCCGCCGTTCATCCATGGCCGGCCGAGCTGACCGCGCATGAGCATGCTTGGGAGATTTGGAGCGAACAAACGCGGTATCTTGGCGTTGGTGCCATGGTGGTCGGCGGACTATGGACACTTATTCGAATGGGTAAAAGCCTCGTCTCCGGCATTTCTTCCGGTCTTAAAGCCTACCGGGGTGCCCGCTCGACCGGTTGGGAAGGTATCACGCGGACTCATCGGGACACCCCGATGCAATGGGTGATGGCATGCTTAGCCATCGCTGTCGTTCCCCTCTTTTTCGTTTTTTACTTCATAACGCACAATCTCGGCGTTGCCGCGTTCATGGCGGTAATGATGCTCATTGCCGGATTCCTGTTCTCGGCAGTTGCTTCCTACATGGCCGGGCTGGTCGGCTCCTCCAACAATCCGATTTCCGGCGTGACGATCGCAACGCTGCTCACCTCCTCGCTGCTCCTGTTGTTCCTGTTAGGCCAGGACAGCGAAGGCGGACCGGCTGCGGCGATCCTGATCGGCGCGGTCGTCTGCTGTGCGGCCGCCATCGGCGGAGACAACATGCAAGACCTCAAGGCGGG
>JAHEOI010000121.1 GCA_018610125.1 Verrucomicrobiota bacterium | reverse complement strand
GGCGGTATTGGTGGAGCCAGCGGAGGAACCGGTGGTGGTGGTGCCGGAGGCGGAGGTGGCGGCGCGGGATAGAGTCTGAGGATTGTCGAACCGCACAACCATCAATGACACGGACCGGAAGACGCCATGGCCCCGGTTCATCAGCCGAACGGACCGCTTCGGTGAAACGTTCCAGCTCCTCCCGCCCGGCCTTTGAATCCTTCGGAATCCCGCAATCGGCTGTGGCACCCACCCGGGGCGTGAAAGGGACTTACTTCGTAAGGGGTCCTTTTCCTTACCTAGCAACTCCTGCGCCAATCATGATTCCGTCATGTCGACGTCGCCTGTTCAACGGAAGTTCCATTCTTGAAAGCCGGAAAATCACGCATAAGTCACTGATAATAAATCACTTACGTTCATGCTGCAATTTTGTGCGCGTGTCTACACTCACCTTGCCTTCGGGAATGGCCTCCGGCGGGGTCAAGCCGAGAGCCTCGAGGAGCTGTTCTTGCAAGCTGCCCGGCTGGGGAGCGATACGATTGAGGACTTTGCTTTGCCGGTTTCGGCATGGACCACTTCCTGGACGCATCATTTCTCCAGTTCCCGGAGGCCCTCTTCGACAGTGAGGTCGAAATCGCGCCAAGCTTGCTCTAAATGACGTCGGATTTTGAGGGCGAGCATCGAGGTCAAGCCGTGGGCTCGCGTGTTCTCTTCGGTGGTTACAAACCACGGCCGGAATTCCAAATGGCCCAGCTTCAAGGTCCGGAAATCCTGCTCGACATATCGCAGATCCTTGTATCGATCGTGAACCTCCTCGGCCGTGGCCCTCTCTTGCGGCAGATCGGTGGTAATGACGTAGCAGCCGTCCAACCGAGATTCTTCCCCTAAGGCCTCGGTGTCTTCTTGGAGAAACAGCTCCCGGCCTTGGCGATGGACCGAAAGCCATTTCTTTAAGTTGTATTTGGTAATTTTCTGATTCAAGTTTCTTCCTTGAACAGCGACCTGATCTTTTGGGGGGTCTTGAATATAGCGATTGGCCCTATCGATCGTCTGTTGAATACTTTCTTTCTTTTGCCTGCGAGATTCTTGGACTTCCTTGGCCCGCCATGGATTGTGTCGGAGGACATACCGGTTTTCGGCTCCGTCTTTAACCTCGCTGACGCTGTCTTCAAAAAGCTCCATCTGGAGGGTGTTTTGGTTGAGTAGCTTTTTGATCTGAGGCTTTGTCAGGGCCGTGATGTAGCAAAAGCCCGCCTCTTGAGCTTCCTCGATTTGGCTGGAATGAATCATTCTGATTAAGGAACAATTTGTTCCGCAATCGCTTGTACTTTTTTTTACTTTCGCTTCTTCGCCAGCCGAGTCTTGAGAACGGTGAGATGTCTGTATTTACCCGAACCGTCACGGCTGCCCACCTGTGCCGCTACCTGTTTTTGCCTTAAGCCCGCCTGCTCTGCCCGTTGTTGATAGTCGTCTTCAGCCCATCGGCAAAACGGCTCCAGTCCGATCCCTTTACTTGACCGGCCTAACGATTCCTGCAGCTCGTCGTCGTTCCCCGTCAGCCATACTTCCTGTATACCAGTCTCCTTCCTTCGGCAGCCTCTGGCTATCAGCTTACCCAGGGGGCCATAATAAACCCGGCCTTGTCAGCCTTTGGCGTCCTTGGGCATCTGCTTGGTATGTGCTTAACTCGCCTCCCCTGCGTGGGCTTAAGTCGCTCTCCGCATGTAGCAGTCGGACAAGCTCACCGATCGCTTCCCTTCGGCTCTTTCCTGCTTGAGAGCTGGGCTCCCGGTTTCCGGCGATAGAGCTGCTTGTCAGCCATCGTGTAAAGCGCTTCGAACTCCGTGTTGTCGTCAGGATAGGTGGCCAGCCCGTAACTGAATCTTGGCTGAAACACATGTCCGTTCACGGCGAGAGAGGGAAACTTCTGGCGCATCCTTTCAAGGACTTGGACAGCCCGGTCCCGGTCAACATCACCCAGTAAGAGGAGGAATTCGTCGCCGCCCAGCCTGGCCAGGACATCGGTTTCTCGGAGGTCCGAGCGGACAGCCTGGGCAAAACGCACCAAAAAATCGTCTCCGACAACGTGGCCATGCTCATCGTTAACTTCTTTGAAATCATCGAGGTCGAGGATTCCCAACGCAAAGGGGCGGCCTGATTGGCTGGCCTGCTTCCGGGCAAGCTCAAACGACTCGTGGAAAGCGGTGCGGTTGAACAGCCCCGTCAATGGGTCCAGCCTTGCCAGTTGGTAAAGCGCCGCCGCCAGCTTTTGTCCATGTAGGACGGCTACCCCCCATGCTATAGCTCCCGACATGACAACCCCTTCCACCATAGAGCTTGTGTGCACCAGTCCCGGCTCAACCCAATTGGCGACGGGCTCGCCAGGCCCGAAGGTCACCGTGCTCGCTCGCCAGAATTGGTATAGGCTATGACCGGCAAAGACCAAAGCGATCACCCAGCGAGGCCCCGCCGAGCGCTCTACGGAGGTGCGGGTTCCACCTGATAAGTCCCACGTGATGCCCAAAGCCAAAGCCGCCGATAAAAAGCTATAAAGCCAAAGGCGGGCAACAAACGCATCGCCAAGCGCCCAGACCCCGGCAAAAGCCGCGCCGGCAACTCCGCTCGTCCCTAACACGAACCTCCAAGGAGCAGCACGGCGATTAAGAAGTAACCGGAATCCGATTAACAAAGCTGCTTGATCGACCAAAAGGAGAACGTTACACAATATTCGCGGCGCAACCGGCCTCGGGGGCTCCATGTACGAGAAGCCGAACAGCCCAATTGCCCCAGCGATGCCAGCGAAGACAAACCACCACAAGCCTCGCTCGCTTCGGTGACCAGCCGCCAGAAAACCAATCAATATCGCGGTAACCAACGAAGCAGTCCCCGCGGAAAACGCCATCGTTGCAAAGTCCAATTTCACTTCGAGGTCGATAGGCTATTTGCGTGGGTGCCGGGTGTTAACCTTGGCACCATCGGGGCACAAGCCCAACGATGGCCTGTACAACGCTCTTTCAAGGTGGCTTTAAGGGCGAAGTCAAAACTGCGATGAATGAGTCAAATATCGCACTTTTTGCCGAGCGGCTATGCTCAAAGACTCACTGATACTTTCCCGAAAGAGCGTATTGTCCGGGACCGATCTTTTTAATCCCTTTCATCTTTTTACCAGTGGTAAAGAAAAATGCATGGATGTTGCCCGTGGTGGTATTCAATCGCTCTGCCAGCTCCTTGACCTTCAAGCCTTCCTTGCCGGCATTACTCAAGGCGTTGATAATCCCTTCCTTGAGCTGGCCCCGAGGCGCCCGCTTTTGGGTCTTGGAGGGAGATTTCGAAGCTGTTTCCGAGCTGGTAGCCAAAGGCCTGCCCCCCTTGGCGCTCCCCCTGCTCGGCATTGCCTTTCCGGTTTCATAGGCAGCGAGCTGTTGGTGGATCTTTTGAAGCTCGCTTTCGAGGGATTCCTTTCTCTCGATCAGCTTGTTGATGTCTTTGATTTGATGACTAGTCAGTTTCGTTAAATCCATGTCCCACCAATTCCTACCATCCGATACCCGCCTTTGTCTATACCACGTACAGGAGCTTTGAAGACGGTTCGCCCAATCCAGCTACGGCTCTGCAAATCGGAAATCGACGCCGCGCCGTAAGAGGAATGCTTGGGTATCCCATCTGGATCTGGCATAACTTGTCTCGACCGCATGACGAATTTAGGATACGGCAGAGAAGAGGCCGTGACGTACGAGTACGAACGAACAGAGGGGACTTGGTTTTGGGACGCATGATTGGTCTAGTCATGGCCGGGCTCATTTGGGTAAGCCCGGCTCAGGCAAAGCAGGGGGTAGCGGCAGACGTGGGCGATTTCACATTCTTCGCTCTTGCCGACCCACAGATCAACATTCCGAAATGGGGCACTGCGGGAACAAGGAAGACCATCCGAATGATGAACGACCTTCCCGGCAGCGAGACCCCTTTTGGCACGGTAGTCGAGGAACCGCGCGGCGTGCTGATCGCGGGCGATCTTGTTGACGACATGGGCAACCGGGAGAACTGGCGGGGTTACAAGGACCTTTTCGATCCGCAAGGGGAGGGGCGCCTCCGATATCCGGTGTACGCAGGTGCGGGCAATCACGATTTGACTTCCGATACGGGTTTCGGCGAATTCAACTGGCTCCAGAAGGAGCTGATTGCTCGTAACCGACGTCGTCCGGCGGAGCTTAACCTCGGGCCGAACGGCTACCACTATTCCTGGAACTGGGAAGGAATGCATTTCGTTAATCTTAACGTCTTCCCAGGCAATGACCACCGCCCCGTATACGACAATCACGCCCCGTGGAACGACCCGAAGGAGAGCCTTGGATTCCTCAAGAAGGACCTTGCCGAGCACGTGGGGGAGAGCGGACGGCCCGTCATCCTTATGTGGCACTACGGCCTACGGGGCTGGGGCAACAGCTTGGTCAGGGAGCCGATGCCGGTCGTGTACAACCAGAGCGCACCCATCGAGTGGTTCGACTTTATCGTGGTCAACGAATGCCACCGCAGCATCTACAACCTCTGGCGGCAGGTCCTCGATTACTTCGATGCTTTTCTGATTGGACTTACTGCGCCCCCTACCAAGCAGACGATCGGCTTTTTTAACGGAAACCTGGTCTACGATTACAGCCATGAGAAAGCCGTTGCCGACCGCAATTGTGTTTGCAGTGACTGAAATTGATATGCCGCACTTCTTGTTGTTCTACGGAATGTTTATCGTGGCTGTCTGGATGGGCGCACGGTTTTGGCTCCGTGCTGGGGACAGCTCGAAGGGCGTAGCTGGGCTTGAAGTACCTGCCGAGCCTGATCCTTACAAGATCGCTTACTTGCGGGGAGGGAGGGAGGAGGTCGCTCGGCTTATGGTATTTAAACTGGTGCGGCGCGGCTATTTGAAGCGGGCACCTTGGACGGGATCAGGTTTCTTAAAGTGGGAAAAGATCTTTCAAGCAGAAGGGGTATCACCGCAATATCTAAGCGAGCTGGAAAGTAGGGTATATAACCAGTTCAACGTCCCACGCGGCGGAAAGGAGATTCTCGACCGAGTACCAAATATAATCCAGTCGCATTGCAATGGGTTGCGACGCGAGCTTGAGAGGGAAGGTTTCCTTAGTCCATCCGAGCTGATTCAACGAGATTGGTTCTGCGGGGTTGTAGGAGGCTTGATGGTCGTATCAGTTGGAGGATTGAAACTTGCTGAAGCTTGGCAGCAAGGACCGATAAGCGTGGCCATCCTGATTCTGATGGGTATTGTCGGAGTTGCGGGATTGGGGCTACTATGCTTTAGGGCGAAAATGACGATTCGTGGGCGGCGGTATCTCGACCGACTGCAACGGGCGTTTGTTCATCTCAAAAATGGGCCTGAAAGCCATATGCACGAAGGAGGGGATGCGATGGTGCTGGCCGTAGGTGTTTTCGGGGTGAGTGTGCTCGCTGAGACAGAGTACGCTTACCTGAATTCCTTGTGGGAGCAGGCTTCATACGAGAAAGGTTCGGTAGCCGGAGGCACGACGGGTTGTGGAAGCGGTGGCGCCGGAGGGTGTGGCATGTGCGACGGTGGGTGCGGTATTTGCGGCGGTGGAGACGGGGGTGATTGAGTTAGCTTGGCGAAGGTGGGAGCTGTGACCATGGACAAGGCGTTGCCAAGTTTAGGCGTGGGGATCGGCTACCGTGAACCGATATTGAGTGAGCTCTTCTTGCGGCGTGGGAGCGTCGATTTTTTGGAAATTGTAGCCGATCATTATCTCGATGCGCCGCGGGAGAAGATGAAGGAATTGGAGCTCCTTTCCGAGAATTTCATTCTCGTGCCGCATGCGATCAATCTTTCTCTCGGTACGGCCGAGGGTGTGGATGAAGACTACTTGGGCAAATTGGCGGCCTTGGTCAATTGGCTCGATCCGCCGTGGTGGAGCGAGCATATCGCATTCACGCGTGCGGGTGGGGTAGAGATCGGTCATCTTTCGCCCCTTCCACGGACGCGTCAAGCCGGGGATGTCTTCAGCAGGAATGTGGAGCGTGTTTCCGAGCGGATCCATCCTCCGCTTATTCTTGAGAATATCACCTGGCTCGTGGATATTCCAGGTGCGGAGATGTCCGAAGCCCAATTTGTCGCGTCGGTGGCGGACCAGACCGGCTGCGGCTTGCTTCTGGATGTGACGAATATGTATACCAATGCGGTGAACCACGGCTTTGATGCGAGCGCGATGCTTGAGGTGCTCCCGATGGACCGGGTGGTGCAATTGCACTTTGCCGGGGGGCACACGCAGGAAGGTGTACTGATCGACAGTCATGGTTACGCGACGCCCGATGAGGTTTGGGATTTGATGGGCTCGGTGGTCGCGAGGGCTCCGGTGAAGGGCATACTCCTTGAGCGTGATGAGAACATTCCGCCCTTGGATGCGCTCTTACCCGAGCTTGAGCAGGCCCGCGAGATCGGAAGGCGGTATCGGCGATGGGATTGAGCAGGCTTCAGGGGGTGTTGGCCCAGCTCTATGTTGATGCCGAATTGCGTGAGCGATGGCATACCGATGTGGTCGGGCTTGCGAAGGATTTCGGCTTGACGGCCGAGGAAACCGAACAGCTTGCGGCGCTCTCGGCTTGGCAGGTCGATTTCTTCGCCAAGTCGTTGAAAAACAAACGGCTCGGTCAGGCTCGCAAGCTTTTGCCGTCGACAGCCAAAGTGCTCGGGCGTTCGTTCGCGCGGGAATTTTTTGCGTATGCCGAAAGACCGATACCCGAAGGGATCGACAAGCACCGACTCGATACATTACGATTTGTCGATTTCCTCGGCCGCCGTGTGAACGAGGGTAACGACGCGGTTCCGGCGTGGGTCGCGGACCTGGCGCGTTACGAGGCGGCTTGGCTTGAGCTCCGGAAAGGCAGGTCAGTTTTCGAGATGCGAATGTTCCGTTATGACCTCAGGAAGCCATTGAACGAGGTGGGTGTGACCCAGGATCCATCCGTGCCGCTACGCAGACGCTCGATGGCTTTCTGGATCTGCCTGCCTCGCGGGCGCGTGGTGCATTGGCTATTTCCGGTTCAGTACACTTTTTTCTGATACCTTTCAATCAGATAGAGAAACCAGCCATCGCTGGCGTTTCCTGACCGCGCTGACACGCTGACAGAAACCGGAGAGTGATTCCGACTTTTTGATCTGATCCGATCGTTCGTGTCGGCAGCGGCGCTCCTTCTGGTTATGCACGTGCATTTCTCCGTGTTGGCGCAGGACGACAATGCCCCCAACGAGCCCAATAACAGGAAGGTAACCCCCATCCATGACGGTTCAGGATCAACCCTTTTGAGTTGGAACGGCACCACTCCGGAAAGCCCGACGCGGCATGGCAAGGTTGAATGTCGACTAAATCACCGTGCCGTCAGGGATAACACCGTTCTTGGGGACGACGACGATTCCGTCTCGGATAACGTTGATATCGAAATTGTTCAGTAGCAGAATGGAGGTCGGGATAATTTGAACTTTTTCGCGAAATGCATCATACTACTTTCACCCAGAAATAAACCCTTAGTCAATCACGTTTCATATTCATCGGTGGATTACTATGCGTAAATATTTTGCTTTATGGTCGTTTACCCTCTGCCTGGTACTTACATTC
>JAHEOI010000120.1 GCA_018610125.1 Verrucomicrobiota bacterium | reverse complement strand
GTTCTGAAAGTCGTACGAGGCATCCGTTCCCACTGCGCTTACACCGAAAGCATTCTTCGCAATGGTCGAATCGATCACGTCGACCGAGACGTGACTCGCGATGCCCCTAATGCCTGCTGGTGACGGGACCGCTTGGCCTTGAGATTCAACGAGGCGAAGACTTTCAAGAACGACATGTCCTACGCGGTCTCCTCGAATGGTTACGACCGGTTTCGAGGCTTCCTCAGATTGCTCCGACGGGGCAGCCTTGATCGTGGCCGGTTTGGATCCGATGCCCATGAGGGTGAGGCCTTTGTCGATCGTGATGCTCTCCTTCCATGTACCGATTTCAAGACAGACGGTGTCCCCCGGACTGGCGTCGTCGACGGCGTTTTGAATCGTTCGGTCGGGTGTGAGCGTCACCGTACAGCTCGAAGCTTGCGATGACAGCACCGGGCCCATGCCTTCGACCACACCGACGGCGATCATGCCTACAACCAGGAGCGCTATGATGGCACGTCCCATCGCTCTCTTCCCCCTCTACCTGCTATGGCATTGCTTCGAAGCCTACCACGATGGAGTTAAACCATCCACTGCTACCTACAGACATGTGTCGTTATCGATTATTTAATCCCATTTTATCTTAGAGATCATAGACTCAGCCCTTCGGAATCTCCTTCTTCGGATCAATGAAGGGCATCTCGACGACTTCCGCATCGACCACGCCAGCGTCCTTAGCGACTTGGAACGTTGTGCCCAAGTCGGCGTAGTCGATGGGCACAAGCGCGTAGCCGATGTTCTTAGTCAGCCGCGGCGAGTAGAACGCGGACGTGATGTAGCCGATGTGTTCGTCCCCATCCTCAACCTTCAGATAGTCCTCGATGTAGCCGATCAGCGGATCGCCTCCCATCTCCACGCCGACCAGTTTCCGCGACACCCCTTCGTCACGGATGCGCCGCAGTGCCTCCTGGCCAATGAAGTCGGCCTCCTGGTCCAGCTTGACCAGTTTGTCTAAGCCAAGCTCATACGGATTGAGCATGTCGTTGAAGATGACCATGTCGGAGCCGTAGCTGTGGATGCCGGCTTCGACGCGGCGGATCTGGCAGGGCCCAATGGGAGAGAGATTGTACGGCTTCCCCGCCTCGAGGACGGTGTTCCAGAGCTTGGTTGCGTCTTGACGGGCGTTTCGCAGGTAGATCTCGTAGCCGACCTCGCCCGTGTAGCCCGTTCGGGAGATGACGACGTCCATTCCGTCTAGCGACGCTTCCGTCATGTAGTAGTATTTGATGTCGAGGATTTCCTGGCCGAATAGGTCGCGCACGACGTCCTTGGCCTTGGGGCCTTGGATCTGGATCGGGGCGACGTCCGGTTCGCCGATCTGAACGTCCATGCCGGAGTGGACGGCCACGCCCTTGGCCCAATAGAGGACGTCCCCATCCGCCACGGAGAGCCAGAAGTGATTCTCGTCCAGCCGCAGGAGGACAGGATTGTTCAGAATTCGACCTTGCTGGTCCGTAAGAAGAGTGTACTTGCATTGCTGAACTTGGCATTTGCTCAGGTCACGAGGTGTGAGCATGTTGGTGAATTCGAAGGCATCAGGACCAGTAATCTCAACCTGACGTTCGACACCAACGTCCCACAGGGTCACGTCGTTGACAAGCTTCCAATATTCGGCGATCATGTCGTCGTAGTGCCGCGGATGGTACATGCGATTGCAGACCGTATACGACTGCACGCCATGTTGCCGCGATGCATAAAAATAGGGCGATTTTTGAATCCGCGTATAGAGATGGATTCGTGGATTATCATATGGAATTCTCATTGTGAGCCTCCTTCAGAGAATGGGATGGTCGGATTCCATTCCTTCACTCCGGGCCACGTTGCGTCGACAATGCTGGGCCTCCTTCCGTACTTCTGATGCTCTCCTGTATATTCACGTTCACACAAAGTGAGCGTGCAATTTTACTTTCAGGCGGGCGATCAGTCAAGTCGCCGGTCCATCCGATGACCTTCGGCGCGATAGCTCGACTTAACCGTTTCCCAACGAGTGATGTGGAGTTGCCCGGGATGGGGGGGGACTCGGTCGAGTCTTCCAGTGCGGAAAGGGATACCTATCGATCGTCTTTGGGGGAAATGCCGGCCAATTGGAAAAAGTTGTTCAGAATGACACGGCCCGCCGGATAGCGGTCCGTGTAACGCTCAGGATGGAACTGCACGCCGTATAGCAGGCGTGAGCGATGGCCGATCCCCTGAATGCGTGACTCCGTCGACGTGGCCAGCAATCGGAATTCAGGAGGAATACGCTTCAGTTCAGCGTAATGCTCTTGCCCAACTATGATCGTTTCGGGCAAGCCGTGGAAGAGTGGGTCCGATTCGACGATCTGTACGGGATAATATCCCCGCTGCGTGTAATAGCCTTGCGGATAAGGCGTTGAAAGGTCGGGTTCTCCGTCTTTGAGCGCACGGATGGGCTCGGTCTTGAGATTGCCTATTCCGCCCTCTTGGAAGACATAGCCCAAAAACTGATGGCTTCCGCAGATCCCCAGCAGCGGAATTTGGGTGTGATACACCATTTCGGCGAGTGGATAGAAGGAGTTTTGATCAAACAACTCGAAGTCCGTGCGGAAGCCACTCATCAGAATCGCTTGTGGTTGTAATCGATTCAGCTCACCGAGTGTCGCTTGCGTATAATGCAGAATAAGACATGGAAGGCCAGTGAGCATTTCGACACGACGTTTAATTGAAAAACTGCCGTGCTCTTCACAAGCATGCTGAGTGTACTCTTCTGGAGTAGATATATCTACAAATATCGACAAATTACTCATAGATTGTGACCTCTCACCGTCAAGTTTCCTTATCGAACATCACTGGTCCTTTTATCAGCAAAGTGACCTCAGGTCAAGGTGTCAAAGGTGGTCAAGGGCCCTTGACGAAATAGGGTCCGATGAATATACTAATTACCAAAAGCATGAGTTGAAAATTTTGCTTCAGCGACATCTTGGAGGAGGCCGCTGCCATGTTGGACGCTTGGCAGTTCGCCAAGGATAACTGGGACCGAATCCTCGAATGGACAGTTGAATTTGTCGATATCATTGGCTTTTCCACGGCGATTGCGATCGTGCTTGGGGTGCTCATTGGCATTTATCTTACCGGAAGGGGCCGAGAGCAGCTTGCCGACTCCATCCTCTACCTCGCTAGCATCACACTTACGATCCCAAGTCTCGCGCTGTTCGGGTTGATGGTCCCGCTGCTTAATGCGCTGAATCTCCCAATCATCGGCCGATTGCCGGCTGCAATTGCACTCGTCCTCTACGGACAGTTGCCCATCATCCGAAACACCTACATCGCCATCCGTGACGTCGATCCGGCGATGATCGAAGCCGGTCGTGGGATGGGCATGAATGAGTCACAAATCCTATTCAAGGTCAAGCTCCCGCTGGCCGTGCCTGTCATCATGGCCGGCGTCCGGAATACGGTCGTGCTGTTGATCGGGATCGCCACCATTGCCGTCTTCGTTGGAGCCGGCGGATTCGGTGAGCCGATCTGGAGCGGACTACGTGATTACAGAGTTGACCTAATCATCGTTGGAGCCGTGGGTGCTTCCCTTTTTGCCCTTGTCGCGGATTTCCTACTCAGCCAGCTGGAACGATTCGTCACGCCGCAAGGCATTCGCAAGGGAAGAGAAGGAAACACGGAATGATCGAGCTCGAGAACGTCATCAAAGTCTTTCCGGATGGGACGGAGGCTGTGAAGGATCTTTCCTTGAAGGTTCCCAGGGGAGAAATCTGCGTGTTGATCGGACCGTCCGGCTGCGGGAAAACCACCTCGATGAAGATGATCAACCGTCTGATCCCGATAACATCCGGAAAGATCTACGTCAATGGCCAGGATATCCAAACATTTAACCCGCAAGATCTCCGACGAAACATCGGATACGCCATTCAACAGGTCGGCCTCTTCCCGCATATGACAGTCCGCGAGAACATCGAAGTGGTCCCGAAATTGCTCGGTTGGTCCAAGCAGGAACGGTTGAAGCGCGCACGGGAACTGCTCGACATGGTAGGCATGGATCCGGATACCTACTTAGATCGCCATCCAAGCGAACTCTCGGGCGGTCAACAACAGAGAATCGGCGTTGCACGCTGTTTGGGGGCCGATCCTCCGAACCTCCTCATGGACGAGCCCTTTGGCGCCATTGACCCGATCACCCGAGAGAAACTGCAGGATGAGTTCCTCAGGATTCAAGATGAAATCCAGAAAACGATCATTTTCGTGACGCATGACATCGATGAAGCACTCAAAATGGGGGATCGCATTGCTCTGATGAGTGAGGGTGAGCTCATCCAATATTCAACCCCGCCTGAGCTCCTCGCGAATCCCGCCAACGACTTTGTCCGGGACTTTGTGGGGGCCGATCGAGCGCTCAAGGAGTTGCGTCTCCTTCGGGTGGAGGAGGTCATGAATCCGACCCCCCCAACCGTTGATGCCAATGACAGCTTCCAAGTGGCTCGAGAGAAATTCGAACGTGAAGACCAGCAAACGGGTCGCCTTCGCCGGTACATGCTTGTCGTTGAGGGGGACCACTTCCGAGGTTGGGTGGATCGCCACGATTTGGATGGACAGCCCGAGGACGGCCACGTTCGCGATGTGATCATAAAGTCTGCCGCGACCGCCGGGCCTGACATGTCCATGAATCAGGCCATGGCCACCGTCCTGAGCAATGCCATCGGTAACCTGGCTATTACCGATGAGCAGAACCGCCTACTAGGTTTGTTGACGTTCAACTCCATCCGACGCGTGATGGCGCAAAGTTACACGGGCGAAGAAGCGGCGGAGCCGACTGACGACGACACGTTGGAGACCGAAGAGCTATGAGGCGATACATCGCCTTTGTCGTTCTTCTCGGCCTTTTGCTCGGTGTGCTCGTCTGGGTAACGAGTTTCGTCACCGAAGCCCAAGGCCTCATGAACCCACTCGCATGGGAAGAGATCTACGATCTCACGATCGAGCACATTCAGATGGTCGTTGTTGCTGAGGCGATTGCGATCGCGATCGGGGTGCCGCTCGGCATCCTGATTGCCCTTCCCCAGTTTCGGGCATTATCGCCTCCGGTGCTCGGGTTTGCGGGGGTGGGCCAAAGCGTTCCGAGCTTGGCCGTCATCGCCATAATGTCCCCCATCTTCGCCCTATTAAGCTTGAATAGCACGGGGTATTGGCCTGTCGTCGTGGCACTCATCATCTATGGCTTAATGCCGATTATTCGCAACGCGTTTGCCGGGATGAGCAACGTCGATCCCGCTCTCATTGAAGCCGGTCGAGGGATGGGAATGACCCAAGGCCAGATTATCCGACAAGTTCAAATCCCCATTGCGATCAGTGTGATTGTCGCCGGGATCCGTACATCCACAACGCTCAACGTCGGAGCCGCCACGCTAGGCGTTCTCAATGGTGCTGGGGGGCTTGGTGAACCGATATTGTCCGGGATGGCCACGTCAACCTATCTGGTCACGTTGCAAGGGGGAGCGGCGGCAGCCGCTTTGGCCGTGATCGTGGATCGTTTAATTGGAGGTGTAGAGTCCTGGCTCACGCCAAAGGGACTCCTCGTCGCGCAGTCATAGCCGATAGTCAAAGGGAGGTGATTCCAGTAATCAGTGCAGCAGCGAGCCCATCGAGGCAACAAAGCCTCACAAGCACAATCAGACAAGGAGGTACAGTGACCATGAAACGTGTGTGTGTTGGTGTAGTCGCTCTCGCTCTGCTTTTCGTGCTGGGAAGCACGTCACTCCAAGCTCAACAGGACGATGTGGACATTAATGTCGTGGCCAAGAACTTCACCGAGGAGTTCATCATGGGCCAGCTCCAAAAGTTGGCCCTCCAAGCCGCTGGATTTAGCAACGTGAGCGTTACGGATGGGCTCTCTTCAACGGCACTGCGTGACGCGATGGAATCAGGCGATGGCAACCTCGCCATGGACTACACCGGCACGACCTTCGGAACTCATCTGGGACTGGAGCTCAAGCCTGGCCTATCGCCTGACTTCGTCTATCAAAAAATGGCTCAGGTGGATCTCGCTAATGGCTTCGTCACGCTTGACAGGTCCGAAGGGCACAACACCTTCGCCATGGCCGCTACAGCCAACTTCGCCCAGAACCCAGGAGACTTCGATTCCGTCAATACCGTCCCGGATGAAGTGGAACTGCCCGTTGACACGATGCCCGAACTCGCTGCGCTCTACAATGCCAATGACGGGAGCATTCCCGCCATTATCGACCTCGAATTTGCTGAGCGCGACGACGGCCTTAAGCTGTTGCAGCGGGTCTACGAGTTTGAGATCTCCGACGATGCCCTCACCAAGGCCTCGGTCGGTAAGTCGCTGCAAGCTTTGGCGAACAATGAATTTCCCGTCGGCATGGTCTTTGCCACCGATCCGGCCATCGCAGAAAACAACTTCACCACAATGGCCGATACTAGCAGGGCCTTCCCACCGTTTGATCAATATGCCTATGCAAGTTCAGAGCTGATTGCCGAAGCTCCCGGCGTGGCAACGGCCATCAACAACATGATATCTTGCTTCCCCGGCGGCATTGGCGAGGATTGGTCCATCGAGTTGCGCAATGAAAGCCAAACAGTGTGGCGGAATCTGAACGCTCAAGTTGCCGTCGAGGACAAATCTCCGGAAGAAGCTGCAAGAAGCTTCCTCGAAGACTGCGATGCTGTGGATCTCTCTAGCTGAGTGAGATCGCGCAACAACGAAACGGATGACGGGCTGAGGGGGAAGGTGTTCTGCCTTCCCCCTCAGCCTATGACGGGTAACACGCCTGAAATTGCGGATCCCTGGCGGCGATTGACGTTTATGGTCAATGACGAGCCCAGTATGTGCCGACATGGATGACAGCCAGAGCCTTGGCGTCAGGCACTTTGGAGTTACCTCCATGAGAAGGCCCACTTTGTCAACTGCCATAGGACGGTTGAGGGCGAGTCCCCTACCTTGCCTCCATTCGCAGTCTCGGTGAGCCCCATTGGGCTCGCTACATGCTGATGTCTGTCCCGTTCGGACGCTGCAATCCGCTTGTCGGCCTCGTAGGCTCGCGTCAACTGCGCGGTCGGGGCCTGCACCCCTAAGACTGTACCACCCGAAAGTAGAGACCGTTCTTCCGGTTGCGATCCTTGCCCCTCTGATGGGTTGAGGGCTGTCCCCGCTCCAACAACGGGATCCGCACGCCGTCGCGGAACTCCGCCGGCGTCAAATAGCCCAACGAGCTATGCGGACGCCGCTCATTGTATCGCCGACGCCACCGTTCGGTCTTGATCCGGGCGTCGATGACCGTATGGAACAGCTCACGGTTCAAGCACTCCCGCCGCAGCGTGGCGTTGAAGCTCTCCCCGTAGGCGTTCTGCCACGGGCTGCCCGGAGCGATGTGATGGGTGGCCACGCCATGATCGGTCAGCCATGCCACCAGGTCCTGCGCCACCAGCTCGGGCCCGTAGTACATACGGAGAGGCAGTCATCGATGGATGTATTCTCCTTGGAGAGATCAATCACCT
>JAHEOI010000119.1 GCA_018610125.1 Verrucomicrobiota bacterium | reverse complement strand
GCCGCACTCCAAACGCTTCGCGACCTGTTTCCCATCTGCCGGCCACGGACACAGCTTAGCACTTGTGGGTTCAATCCGATAGGGCTTCATCGAGCGCAAACCAGATCAAAGAGTTCCGGGATACCTCCACGAAATGAGCACCTGCGCCAATACATGGACGCCCATCGCTGAAGGAAGATCGGCCGGGTATCCGCACACTCGCTCCGAGAAGACAAGCGGCGTCTCATTTCTTGTCACTGTCAACGGCTCGGCTCTGTTGATCATGCTCAAGCCGAATGGATTCAATCCGGGCCCAATGCACGGTCTCTTTCGGGCCTTGATAGGTTTGAATGCTGACATGCGGCTCCTCCTTGGCCGGCAGGTCACATTCGCCCGCTTTTTTCCATCCTTCGGTTTCAGACGTCTGATAAAAGCCTTCGATTGCCTGCCCTTCCTTCACCAGACGTAGATGGACACGATTTTGCTCGATCGGAATGATGTTGATGGTGCGGGTCCGATCGCTCTCCTCGCGCCCCATGACGACGGAGAGCTGACCGTCGACCTGCTCTTGGCCGATCTTCACCATGTGGCTGTCATCGTAATACCAAACGAGATCGACCTGCTCATATTGCTCCGTGGGATGATTCTCCACCCGCGTCGTCATAACGATTTCACCGCCATTGACTTCGGGGAGAGGTCTTACGAGGACATTTTTTGCGTCATTTGCCGGTCCCCACATATTGCCCGGCTGCACCCGGATCTGCAGTACCCCATCCGCGACCTTCCATCCTTTTGGGTCTTCACGGATCCATGACCATCCCTCCTTCAATTCACGATCGAACGGATCCTCAAACAGGGGCGCCGCTTTAAGGTATGGCGCAGCGACAAGAACCCCAAATAAGACCATATTGATAATCACTCGGTTCATAGCTTAGCCCTTTCTGTGTTAAACGGTTCACGGAGCCACGTCGAGGAACCCCTCACCTCAATTCAATCCTCTTGTCCCCAAATCAATTGACGGCAGGCTCGCCAGCCCGTGCCACAGGAGCCCCTTACGCGCGCCAGGTTCCTTGAGCACAGCAAAGAGGGGAATCAAGCGGCTAGCAGCCGATTCTACTTTATAGAAGAGGGATCCGTCACAAAGTTAAGCGATCCCCTCATCCGCACCGATCGCCTCGCAGTAGTGACCTCACTCCT
The DNA here is from genome assembly GCA_018610125.1 of Verrucomicrobiota bacterium. Lineage (GTDB taxonomy): Bacteria > Verrucomicrobiota > Verrucomicrobiia > Limisphaerales > JAHEOI01 > JAHEOI01. Next base: position 21,343 of record JAHEOI010000119.1, on the reverse strand, counting down.
CGAGCAGACCTCGCCGTTTGTACTTGGTGCGGTACTTCTCATAGAGTTCGGTCTGCTTGTTGGAAAGCTCGACTTCCCGACCACGGAGATACATTCGGGTGACCTGCGTTCGGACTTCGAAGGGATCGCCATCGGTGACAATGAGCGAGGCGTCCTTGCCGGCCTCGAGCGATCCGATACGCTCGGCCACACCGAGGATTTCGGCGGCATGAAGGGTCACCGCCTTGAGGGCGACTTCCTTTGGCAGGCCGGAAGCCGCCGCCGCGGCCGCATGGTAAGGCAGGTTGCGTTGATAGCTCGGGGTCGTGCCGGCAGCCAGGGAGAATTTGACGCCGGCCTCATGTAGCTTTCTTGGATTCGTCAGGGCATTGTCGTGTGGCTCCCAGCGTCGCTCGGTCGGGTCGCTTCGTACCCGTTTTAAAATCACCGGGATGTCATGGCGCTCCAGCAACGGTGCCACACGCCAAGCATCCTGGCCGGTCACCAGTACTATATCCAGCCCCTCCTCTTCCGCCCATTCCACAGCGGACCGGATCTCGGAGACGCGCTCGGCGTGGATCATCACCGGGATTTCGTTTTTCAGGACCGGGATCATTGCCTCCCATTTCCGATTCGTTTCGTGGACCGGAACGGTCTGCGACGACTCGGCCATTCGGGCCTTTTTATAAGCACGCGCTTCGTTAAAAGCCTGGCGGATCTTGTCGATGCGCTTCTCAATCGCTTTCCATTGCTTCTCTTCGCTCTTGGCCCCCTCGCCATGCCGGATATTGATCGTCGGCCAAGCGATATGCATGCCGACCGGGGCTCGCAGGGTCATGTCTTCCCAAGTCCAGCCGTCCAATTTAAGCACAGCCGAGGTGCCGAGTATCAATCCACTCGACAGCGGCACCGTTAAGGCGTGCCCGATCCCGTTGGCACGGGTCGTTGGGATGAGCTCGTTGTCGGGATCCGTCGCCACCTCGGCACGCAGGTTCGGGTTGATAACGCCAACCTCGTAATTGTCGTGCGTTTGCCGGATGGCGCCGATTTCCACACGCCCGAGCGTGGTGTAGGGATTGATCAATGCCGGATAGAGATGCTTGCCGTTCAGCCGAATGCATTGGACATCTCTAGGCAGGTCGATATCGGTCCCGATGTCGACGATTTTCCCTTTGGCAAAGAGCAGGACACCCTGCTTGATGGGAGGCCCGCTCACCGGGTGAATCGTTGCCCCTTTCAAAGCGATTGGCTGATCTTGGGGAGCTCCCGGAATTTGAGTCGATGCTTGCGCCGGCCCCCCGGTCAGCACGACCGCCACTGCGGCAGCAATCATCGGTACGATTTTAGTTACTCGCCTCATCATGGCAGCGAATCCTTCTTTTCCTCGTCCTTTTCTTCCTCAGCCCCTTTGTCTCCCGATTGATCCGACTGCAGAACCTTTTGAACCAGTCGATTCCGCAGCTCTTGGATATTCTTTCGAGCGGCTTGGTCGGCCTGCCGGTCGTAGTATTTGCGTCCGTCGATCCAAGTCTCTTCGCATTCGGTATAGGATGATAGCGGGTGCCCATTCCAGACGACGAAATCGGCATCCTTGCCCTGCTCCAGCGAGCCGACTTGGTCCCCGACTCCGAGCTGGATTGCCGGATACAGCGTGACCATTTTCAGCGCCTCTTCTTCCGAAACGCCGCCATACTTAACGGCCTTGGCCGCTTCCGTATTCAACCGTTTTGCCCATTCATACCGATCGCGGGCGCTATCGGAATTGATCGAAGTGAGCACGCCCACCTTGTGCATCAAAGCGGCGTTGTAAGGGATAGCGTCAAAGACCTCCCACTTATAGGCCCAGAAATCGGCAAAGGTCGAACCACCCGCTCCATGCTCCGCAATTTCATCCGCGACCTTATAACCTTCGAGGACATGCTGAAACGTGCCGATCCTAAAGCCGAAATCTTCGGCAACCCGAATCAGCATCAGGATCTCGTCCTGCCGATAGGAATGACAATGGACCTTGCGCTTGCCCTTGAGCACCTCAACCAACGCTTCCAATTCCAGATCTCTCCTTGGCGGGATTTTTTCCTGCGGACTGACGGCATTGCGATAGCGCTCCCAGGCTGCCTGATACTCCCGGGCTGCTCGCAAGCGGTCACGAATCAGCTCCTCGACACCCATCCGGGATCGGGGATATCGCTCCGGTGGATCGGACCAATTTTTCCGCGTCACGTTCTCACCGAGCGCGAACTTAATGGTCGAGGCTGCCTCCTCGAAAATGAGGCGCTCTGCATCCCCACCCCACCGATGCTTGATCACTTGCGATTGACCGCCTATCGGGTTGGCCGAGCCGTGGAGCACCAAGGCGGTTGTAAGCCCCCCGCTCAATTGCCTATAAACCTCGATATGCTGCGGATTGAGTGCGTCTTTGATTCGGACCTCCGCCGTGACCGCCTGTCCCATTTCGTTAAAGCCTCCGTCCACCGCGGTATGCGAATGAGCATCGACAATCCCGGGCGTCACATGCTTCCCCGCCCCCTCAATGACTTTGGCATTGCCGGGCGCATCCAGCTCACAGCCAACTTTCTCGATGACACCTTCTTCAATGAGGAGGTCCGCATTTTTTAGGGTCCCTGGAGGGCCGCAGGTCCACAGCGTCGCATTCTCAATCAAGATGGCCCTCGGCTGCTTCGGGGGCCCATCGCGTCCGTAAGCCCCGAATGGGAAATTCACTTCGGCGATCGGCTCCGGCTTTTGACCTGCTTCGGTCCGGTTCTTGCTCTCATCCGGCTCGCTCTGATTCTTATCCGCCTCCTTTTCCGAGGACTTCGGTTGCTCTCGCTTAACCGCTTGCCAACTCGCTGTTTGACCGTCCGGAAATGTGACAGTCCCCATCATGTCACCATTCTCGACGGAGGCAGTTGCCCGGGCGACCCCCGGATGGCCAAGCGCATCGCTATCGAAGCTAAATCGAAGCCGACGTCCAATGATACGGAGATTCCGGAGCTTGATCGCTTCTTTCTTATCTTTGATATGGAGCTTCCCTGAAAGCTTTGACGGCTCGCCTTTGAAGCGGAGGGAGAGCTTGCGACCGTCCTTACCCTCTTCATGTGCCTTTACTTTCCATTTGCCACGGGGATCGACCTCCGGCTCCGACGTGATCTCATAGCGCTTGCCGGCGATCCAGACGTCGCGAATATCGCTCTCTTTGGCAAAGAGTGGGCCGTCCGAGACGACCAAATTCGCTTGCTTCCCTTGGCAGATCGACCCGATCCGATCTTCAAGCCCCATCAATTCCGATGGCACTGTTGTCAATGCAGCCAAGGCTGCTTTTCGCGGCAGTCCCCGATCGATCGCTTCGCGCAGATGCTCGAAAAAGTCAGCCCGTTTCTTCAGGCCATGACTGGTCAGGGCAAAACGGATTCCCGCTGAATTGAGTCGTTTGGGATTCTCCGGAGCCAGCTCCCAGTGCATTAATTCCCGCAGGCCCGCATCCAGCGCTTCCTCAACCGCACTCACCGCCGGCTTTTCGGGAAAGTCCAACGGGAGGAGAATCGGCACATCGGCTTCTTTCAACAGCGGAATCTTCCGATACTCGGTCCCGTTACCGCGAATCCAAAGCGGAATCTCGAATTCTTTGCCGAGCTTGAACAACCGTGCGAAGTCGTTCGCTTGTCGGCTGATCGCAAGGAAAGGCCGCATACGATCTTGGCTTTGGGCCAATTCCCGCAGCATACGATTGCTTTCAACGGAATCGGTTTTGTCCGGATAGCGTCGGCGAATTCGGGTGGCCTTGGCGTACCACGCCGCATCGAGGAAGGTCTGCCGAACCAGCGCGATTCGGCCCATTAGTGAAGTGGGATAATCCTCCGGCACGTCGACCGATCCGATCGAAAGGGTTTGCGCCAGCTCTTGCGCCAGGATCGTGCGCGCCGAGTCATCATTGCCCAGCGTGACAACTCCGGATTTGCCACGGAAGAGGCCTTTCTTGGGAACGATCTGAGCGACGGCAAAGCCGAGCTTTCTGAGTGATTTCAATGCCTTATCGGATGGCTCAAACCGGTTCAGCACTTGATAATCGGGCCGGACCGCCGAGCTCCAATGGCGCAGATCCTTGGACAACGTCGGCGGTTCTTTCGCGCCCACTTCGCAATACGGCTCAATGAGTCCCGGATAAATGGTCAGTCCATCGCAAGGCCAGAGCCGAGCATCAGGCGGGGGTTCAATGTCGGCTCCGACATCGGTGATTCGCCCGTCGCGTAACACGACTGTCCCATCCCGAATCAGCTCTCCCGGGCGCGGAATAATCCGAGCGTGGACCAACGCGTGGACATTGGGTGACGGCTCGCGAATCCCTTCTACCGGTTTCGTTGTTTCCCACTCCGCCCCTACAGCGGTTCGGAGTAGGCTTGGAAGGCCCATAAGTCCCAATACCCATGGACCCAATACCAACGCCCAAAAGCACGGTCGCATCTTGATCATGGCTGGATGGCTGGTTTTAAATGTATTTGCCAAGTCCTATCGGATTTCTTGAGCCTTGTCAACGAAACGGACGAATCGAACGCAACGAATCTGCCGCTTTTTTTTGATCGAAGAGGCTCCAAGAATCGAATAGACTTATCTCAATCCGGGAGTAAACGAGTCAAACGGAATCGATTTGAAACATTCGAAACGGAGCCACCTATGTTTTTACGAAGCATCATCGCGATCATTGTTATATTCATTGTTTGGGCCGCACTCGATTTTGCCATGCACGGGGTCATCCTGGCGTCGCAATACGAAGAGACCGAATCGCTTTGGCGTCCCGACGCCGAAAGGGATTATCCGGTCATTTATGGCAGCCTCGGGATCGCCGTCATTATGTTTGTCGCCATCTACGGTTTCTTTCGGCGCAAGGGATTATGGACCGGTTTTTTCTATGGGCTTTTCTTCGCGCTTGCCGCCGGCACCCCCATGGCCTATGGCGCCTACGCTGTGATGCCGATCCCATACGAGATGGCACTGACCTGGTTTGTCGGGACGCTCGTCAAAGGCGCCTTGGCCGGATTGATTGTAGGCGGCTTCTTGAAGACATCTCGGGAGGAGGAAGCTCCAAAACAAAAGCAAGAACCGTCGAAGACTGAAGGCCAAGACGCCGGAGGAGACCTGAACCCCTGAAACCCCTCACCTCAATCCTCTCCCCTTCGGAAGGGGAGAGGAAGCCGACTGCAAGGCGATTGGTCCGGCAGTCCGCAGGTCCCCTCTCCCCTTTCTCTCCCCTTTGAAAGTAACTGTTCAACCGGAGATACGCTTAACGGGAAGGCGGAACAAAAGGAATACGAAAGGCAGTACCGTCGGAACGCGGGATTTTTTGAACAGAAGAGGGGCGAGGGACGCTAAGCTCAGATGGTAAGAACACCGTGCAGATAAGGGCCGGACCGGCAGGCAATCCGGGATGGCTCACGATACCAGTCATGCGACGTTCTTTTATATGCTTTTTGAACGCGTTTCGGTGATCTATCCTATCCGGGGATAGATATCATTATGAGGAAGACCAAGATCATCGCCACGTTAGGCCCCTCGACCAGCTCGCCCGAGATGATCCGTCAGTTGATCGATGACGGCATGAATATCGCTCGATTGAATATGTCCCATGCCCGTCATGATTGGCTTCGAGAAATTGTCAATGAGCTCCGAGCGGCAGCCAAGGAGCGCAATGTCCCGGTAGGGATTCTGCTGGATACTCAAGGTCCGGCCATCCGTACCGGCGACCTTCCGACCGACCTCGAGTTAAAGCCGGGCCAAAAGTTCACACTCACTGTCAAAGGCGAGCAGAGCGAAGAAGAGCACTCGGTCGACGTCAATTACGAGAATTTCATCAACGATATCAGTGTTGGTGACGTCGTCCTGGTCGACAATGGGACCATCCGGATGAAGGTCCTTCAAAAGTTTGCCAACAAGATCGAGTGTGAAGTATTGACCGAGAGCAAGCTCAAGAGCCGACGGCACATTAACCTACCCGGAGTCAAGGTTAGCTTGCCGGCACTTACCGAGAAAGACTTGGAGGATATCGAGATCGGCTTGGAGCTTGGCGTCGATCTGGTCGCGCTCTCCTTTGTTCGCGAGGCAAAAGACCTACAGCAGCTCAAAGCGGTCATGCGCCGAAAGAAGGCGGCCCCCCTAGTCATCGCCAAAGTTGAAGACCAGGCAGCCGTCCGCAATCTGAACGAGATCATCAACGAAGCCGACGGGATTATGATCGCCCGGGGCGATCTCGGTATCGAATGCCCATATGAGGAGCTGCCGATCATTCAACGACGGATCGTTAAGGCATGCCTCACATCCGGCTGCCCGGTCATTGTCGCCACCCATCTCTTGGAAAGCATGATCGAGAATCCGATGCCGACACGCGCTGAAGTGACCGACGTCGCCAATGCGGTTTATGAGCAGGCCGACTCGCTCATGCTCAGCGGCGAGACCACCGTGGGGAACTACCCCTCGGAATGCCTTGAAGTCCTTGACCGCGTCGCCGTTCGGACCGAGCGCAGCGGAGGCGCCGGATTCGAGCAAAACGCCGAATATACCGGCTCGCGACAGAAGCTTGCCAAAGGCGCCGTCGTTCTGGCGAACGAGCTAAAAGCCCAAGCGATTCTCGTCTTCACGCTCAGCGGCGCGCTCGCCCGTTACACCGCATGGATGCGCCCGCGCTATTCCCCCATTTACGCTCTTTGCGAGACGACTTCGCAAGCCAACGCCTTGACCTTGCACTGGGGCATCCGTCCCATCGTTATTCCCCTCGACGCACAAACGCCCGAGCACAATATCGAGCTCGCCTTCAAAACGCTTAAGGAAAAGGATTTACTGCATCGCGGCAATATCGCCGTTGTGCTGGGATCGATTGCCACCGGCTCTCAAATGGTTGACGCAATTCAAATGCGAACCATCCCCTAAAACGTCAACGCCCGCACGGCCTCGGTGGCCATATCCAATGGATAGTCGGGGAAAATCCCCAAGTAAAGCATGCCAAAGAGACAGACACAAAGCGTCGCTCGAAGCGGCAGTGACACCGGAATCGGTGACAGGTCTTCGGGATCCTTTGACCAGAATATCGTCCGAATAATCCCGAAATAGTAATAGATTGAGATGACCACGCCGACGATCGCCGCCCCGGCAAGCCAGTAATAGCCGGTATGAGCGGTTGTGGCGGCTCCTTGCTCGAGAACCGCCTTAAGCAAAAGAAACTTCCCAAAAAAGCCGGCCAGCGGAGGGATCCCGGTTAGTGAGACCATGGCCAAGGTCATCGCAGCCGCCAATAACGGGCCGCGTCGGTTCAATCCCGCCAGCGAGGCGATGTCTTCGGCGCCGACCTGGTTGCTCACGACAGTGACGACCGCGAAGGCCGCCAACACGGCAAACAGATAACCGGCCAAATAGTACAGCACCGCCGACGAGCCGCTTTGGCTCAAGGCCGCAATTCCCATCAGCAGATACCCCGCGTGCGCAATGGAGGAGTAGCTGAGCAACCGTTTCAGATTCTGCTGCGGCAACGCACATAGGTTCCCGTAAAGGATGGTGACCGCAGCCAAAATCAGCAGCAGCAAATCCCATTGGACCACAAAATCCGGCACGGCTGAGAAAAAGAGTCGCATAAGCAGCGCGAACCCGGCGGCTTTTGAGCCGACCGCCAGGAAGGCCGTGGTCGGGATCGGGGCGCCCTGGTAGACATCGGGAGCCCAGACATGAAACGGAAACGCGGCAATCTTGAATCCCAGCCCCGCTACGACAAAGAACATGCCGACCAGAAACAGCGGGTCATTACCAAGCTGACCGGCCTTCTCGGATAGGGCTTGGAAGTCGAGTGTCTGCGCCGCCCCAAACACCAAAGCGATTCCGTAAACCAATAGTCCCGACGAGAGGGCACTCAAAACCAGGTACTTCACTCCGGCCTCCAACGAAGGGATTTCCCGTCTTTGAAAGCTCACCAGCACATAAAACGTGACAGTAATCAGCTCCGCTGAAACAAACAGCAGGGCAAAGTGATGACTCGAAGCGGCAAACATCATGCCGGCCAAGCCGAAAAGCATGAGCGAAAAATACTCTGTCAGCCCAGTGCGGATACGGCCCGAGAACTCAATCGAGATCAACAGGACAATGATTGCCGTCAGCAGGAAGAATCGCTTAAAGAAAAGGGCCAACTGGTCCAAGACGTACATCCCTCCAAACGCGTAGTGCGCTTCCGAGGCATTCATGCTAAAGCTGCTGACCAAGATCACGCCCAGCCCAAGGACGGCAAGGTAGCCGAGCCCTTTTCGGTATCTCGCCGGGACCCAGAGATCGACCAGCAAGAGTGCGATCCCAAGGAGGATGACCGATATTTCCAAACCGATGATCGATACTTTCATTATTAACGCTCGAAGATGCTCAGTTTGCAGATTTAGTCACGGCGTTCCTGCCAAGCCAAGGCGGAGGACAAGGCCGACGAGAGCTCCTTCGTCGAGAGGTCCTTCGTCAACGTGGGCTCTTTCAAATCCGCAGAGGCCTTTTTCTCATCGCCGTTAAGGCGGTCCACCACCAACGCCGCGCTCGGTTCGATTTTCTCCGTCAGTAAAGGCGGATAACAGCCCAGGAAGAGCAACCCGGCCAACAACAACGCGAAGGGCAATTTCCGCCATGCCGAGGTGGCATCGACCAGGGTGGTCCATTTCTCGCTGCGCGGGCCATGGAGCATCGTTCGGATCGCACGCAGCATGTAGATCGCCCCGACCAAGAGGGCGCCCCAAGCGGCAATGATCACCGCCACCGGTACCGTTTGCCATGCCCCAAAAAGGACCATGATCTCCCCCGGAAAATTCGCAAAGCCGGGAACACCGCAACCTGCCAGGAAGGCCATCACCATCACGGTCCCGATGAACGGCATCTGCCTTAACAAGCCGCCGAAATCGGTCATCGTGAGGTCCTTCGTCTGGGTGTAGAGATAGCCGCTCAACCCGAAGCTCAATGCCGCCAACAATCCGTGCGCGACCATGACAAACACGGCCCCTGTGATGCCGACCAAGCTCAGGCTGGCGATTCCCAGAAACACAAAGCCCATATGCGCCACGCTTGAATTCCCAATCAAGAGATTGAGGTCCTTCTGTCGCATGGCGACCCACCCGCAATAGAGGATGTTCCCAAGGCAGAGAATGGCGATCACACCCAGCCAATGCCGTGCCCCTTCGGGAAACAACGGCAGCGCGATCCGAATGAGTCCGTAAAGACCGAATTTCTTCAACACGCCGGCATGGACCATCGCCGTCGCTGTGGGAGCGGCTCCGTACCCGAGCGGCGCCCAGGTGTGAAATGGCCAGAGCGAGACCAAGATTCCAAAGCCAAACAACAACAGCGGAAACACCACTTTTTGGAAACTTGTCGAGAAGGGATCGGACGCCGTCGATTCGATAATCTTAACCAAATCAAACGTCTCGGCCCCCGACTGGACATAAAGCGCAACCAACCCGATCAAGGCAATCAAAGCCCCGAGACTGAGATAAATCGTGATTTGGAATGTCGCGTAATTCTTCTTTTCACCACGCCCCCACACCCCGATCATGATGAAGGTCGGAACGAGGGCCAGCTCGTGGAAGAAGTAAAAGAAGAAGAGATCGAGCGACGCAAAGGCCCCGATGATCCCACCGATCATGATCAAAAGAAGGATGTAGTACTCCTTTTGCCGCTCGGTGACATCATACGCCAGACAGCAGGCCGCGAAGCCGACCAACGCCGCCATGACAATCAGGCCGAGATTAATCCCATCGACTCCGACGTAATAGCTGATATCGAGCGCACCGACCCAAGGCTCTCGCTGAACGAACTGGTATCCGGCTTCCCCTGTGTCGAATTGGAAAAAGAGGCCCAGCGCGATAAAGAGCGAAAAGAAGGTCCCCGCGATCGCGATCATTCGGATCGTTGAGCGGTTTTCCCTCGGCACGAAGCCGATCAGCAACGCCGCAACCAAAGGCCAAAGGATGATGAAAGTGATTGGTGACATGAATCTGGGCTCCCTCTGCTTAACGCTTCAATACAAACCATAAAACCACGACCACCGCCACGACCAAGAAAAGGGCGTAGGTCTGGACATTCCCGGTTTGGGCCATCCGCAGCAGGCGGCCGGCAAGGTCGGTTCCCCATTGACTCCCGCGCACGAGCATGCCCGAAATCACCCAGCGATCGATCCAATCGGCGATCAGGGCAAGCACCTCATGCGAATACCGAATCATCGCTGTGTAGGCCTCATCCAGGTAAAGGCGCTCTCGAATCGCGGTCGAAAGGCGTCCCATTTCATCCGGCAGCGGGTCCCTCACCGCGTTCCCGTAAAACGCATACGCCGCCGCAATCCCGAACCCGATGAGTCCGAGTCCGAAGAACGCGGCCAAGGGGGCGTGCGAAAACGGGCTCAGTATCTGCCAATGCCATGCCGCTGCATGATGGGCGCTCGCCGAGGCGAACGACTGACCGATGAAGTGCTCGATCCCCCAGAAGCCCGCCAACAATGACGGCACCCCCAGCAAAACCTGAGGCCATTTCATCACGCCCGGCACTTCATGCGCGTATTCCGCCGCATTGCTCTTTGGCGGCCCGATAAACACGGCGTAGACAAGCCGGAACATATAAAACGCCGTCAAAGCCGCCACGCCCGCTCCCACGCCGAATAGAATCGCATTGTGCTCCAGGGCCGCCGCAAGGATACTCTCCTTGCTAAAAAACCCGCTAAACGGAGGCACCCCGCAAATCGCCAATGTCGCTATCAGGAACATCCAATAGGTCACCGGCATCGCGCGCCTAAGCCCGCCCATTTTCCAGATGTTCTGCTCATGATGCATGGCATGGATCACGGCGCCGGCCCCCAGGAAGAGCAACGCTTTGAACGACGCATGCGTGGTCAGATGATACATGCCCGCTGTCGGATCCATCACCCCCACCGCCATCACCATGTATCCGAGCTGGGATAATGTGGAATACGCCAGGATCCGCTTGATGTCGTCCTGTTGAATCGCAATCACTGCCGCCAGCAAGGCGGTCACGCCCCCGATCCAAGCAATCACCAACAACGCCGTCTCATTGAACAAAAAGAAGACGCGGCTCAACATGTAGATCCCCGCCGCAACCATCGTTGCCGCGTGAATCAACGCACTGACAGGCGTGGGACCTTCCATGGCGTCCGGCAGCCACACATGGAGTGGAAATTGCGCCGACTTCCCCAAGGCGCCGCAAAAGACCAACAGCCCGGCAATGCTCGCGAGCGATCCGAATATTTCCGGATTGGCCCTCATTGTCGCCTCGATTTCTCCAAAATTGAGTGACCCGATCGTGGTCCAGACCAAAATAATCCCAAGCAAGAAGCCGAAATCGCCCAAGCGGTTGGTCAGGAATGCCTTCTTGCCGGCATCGGCGGCAGTGGGACGATCATACCAAAAACCGATCAGGAGATAGCTCGAGACGCCGACCAGCTCCCAGAAAATGAAAAGCTGGACAAAGTTGTTGCTTAGAACGACCCCAAGCATCGAAAACGTAAAGAAACTGAGGCCGGCAAAGTACCGCGGCATCCCGGGGTCTTCCGCCATGTATCCGTACGAATAGATATGGATCAACGCCCCGACCCCGGTTACCACCAACAGCATCGTCACACTCAAGGAATCGAGAAGGAGCCCGAGATCGACATGGAGCCCCCCGACACTCAACCAAGGCGTGCTATACTGCACGCTACCGCCGTCGAACGAAATCCAAATCAGCAGACTGCCGACAAACGAGACACAGATGGCGCCGATCGATAAGCCGGCGCTCAGAGCACGATGACGCAGGGTCAGCAGGGTGATGCTCAACGCAGCCAGCAGCGGCACAAATAAGATAACCCACGGTAATATTCCCGTCATAGAGCCCGATTCGCGCTAAAGCTTCATGTTGGTTAAATCTTCGGTGTAGGCCGTTTGACGACGTCGATAGAGAGCCACCAACAGCGCCAAGCCGACGGCCACCTCGGCGGCCGCCACGGTAATGATAAAGAAGACCATCATCTGGCCGTCGATATTATTGCTAAAACGGGAAAACGCGACCATCGCCAAGTTCGCCGCATTGAGGATCAGCTCGAGCGACATCAAAATGATGAAGAGATTCCGGCGCATGACCACGCCGACGACGCCGATCGAGAACAAGATTGCGCTGACAGTGAGATAATCTTCCAAACCGATCATTTCAAATCCCTCTTGCTGAGCAGGATGATTCCGACCATCGCTACCAGTAATACCACCGAGACCACCTCGAAGGGCAAGACATAGTCCGAAAAGAGCGCCTTGCCAAGCTTCTCCGTCGTCCCCTGCAGTCGGGGTGACGAAAGCGCCCCCACAGCCTCTGACTGCCCGATGCTGCTGACGAGAACGAACGCGAGCAGACCGACGCCAAGGAATGAGAGACCGACCATCGCCTTGTTGAGCCGACGCCGCTCATCGGCGCCCAGATCGAGCAGCATGATCACAAAGAGATAGAGCACAATCACCGCTCCCGCGTAAACAATCACCTGCACCGCCGCCAGAAAGAAGGCGTTTAGGAGCACAAAGAGCCCGGCCATCGAAAGAATCGTCAAGACCAGAAACATCGCGCTCGTGACGGGATTCCGGCTAAACGGATTGGCCACGACCAAGAGCCCGCAAATAAGCGTCAGTGCTGCAAACAAATAAAAAAAGATATCCATAAGGCTTTTCGGATCTTCGGCCCCGATTTTATCCGGACCAGGAATCTAGCCAACCCCTTGCTCTCGGGCTTCCATCTCTTTTCGTTTCCACTTCTCGATCGGATCGTTATGAACGCCCCCCAACGCCAGCAATTTCTCTTTATCGTAAACCATTTCCTTCCGGGACTCCCCTGTCAGCGAGTAGTCTTGCATCAGGAAGATCGCCTCTTCCGGACAAACCTCCTGGCAATACCCGCAAAAGATGCATCGCAACATATCGATCTCGAATTCTTTCGGCTCTTTCTCGACATTGCCGACATTCGGATTGACCTGCGGTCCCGGCGGCGTAATTTTGATCGCCTTGGGCGGGCAGACAAACTCGCAAAGCTGGCACGAGACACACTTGGTTCGGCCGTGCTGATCCCTCACCAGATACGGCGCCCCGCGGTACCCTTCCGGCACAACCCAGTGCTCTTCCGGATACTGCATGGTCGCCTTCTTTTTAAACATGTGCCTCAGCGTGATCTTCAGTCCCTTGAAGATCGCCGGGAGATAAAGCTTCTCCGCAAGGCTCAGCGTTTTTCTTTGTACCTTCATACGATGGTCACCTCCGACAAGACCGCCTTCATTGCATCGTCCTCATCCCTTTTCATTCGCGGTTTCTCATGCCTGCCCTCCGGCCACGGTCCACAGAACAAACGCGGTAATGACGATATTGGCCAGCGCCAAGGGAACGAATCGCTTCCAGCCAAGCTGCATCAATTGGTCATAGCGAAATCGGGGCAATGTCCAGCGCACCCAGATGAACAAAAACATCACCGCGAAGACCTTGGCCATAAAGATTAGAATATGGAGGACGCCGCCAAGCACGCTGGTGGCGGGATCGTCGAGTCCCAAAAACGGCAACGACCATCCTCCCAAAAAGAGCGTCACCAGCAGCCCCGAGGCGGCAATCATGTTGGCATACTCGGCGAGGAAAAACAGGGCAAACTTCATCGAGCTATATTCGGTGTGGTAGCCCGCCACCAGCTCGGTTTCCGCTTCGGGCAGATCAAACGGCAATCGGTTCGTCTCGGCAAACGCGGCCACGAGAAAGATTAAAAAGGCCAATGGCTGCTTGAAGATCAGCCAGTTGAAGAGGCTTTCCGCCTGGTAAGCGACAACGCGACTGAAGTTGAGTCCTTCCGTCCCGGCGAGGAACTTCGCCCAGGCACCCCCCTCCCCACCAAGGCTCTTGAGCAGGCCGGGCTCGCCGATCAGCATGAAGATCGGCACGACTGACATGCCCATGGCGATCTCATACGAGATGATCTGCGCACTCGACCGGATGCCCCCAAGAAATGGGTATTTGGAATTGGCCGCGTACCCGGCCAGGACGATCCCGTAAACCCCAAGGGAAACGATCCCAAAAGTATAAAGGACCCCGATATTGAGATCGGCGATCACCATCTTCTGGCTCCCCAGGAAGGAGCCGAAAGGCAGCACGGCAAAGACCATCAACGCCGGCACGATGGTAATTGCGGGAGCGATCCAAAAGAACGGCTGTTTGACGTAATTCGGGGTAAAGTCCTCTTTCAGGAGGAACTTCAGTCCGTCGGCGATCGGCTGGATGAGCCCCCATGGGCCGACACGGTTGGGACCCATGCGATCCTGAGCCCATGCCGAGATCCGCCGTTCGGCAAGGACCATGTACGCCACCACCAGCAGCAGCACTCCGACCACCCCCGAAATCTTGACCATTGTCGATACTAAATCCATTAGCAGTTATCCAAATGGAACCGTTGCTTACAATCGGACCGCTACAACGACGCTTGCGCCCCCGTATCCTTGAGCTCGCCCCAGCTCAACCCGTGAAACGCCGGGACTTGCTCCGCCATTTCGTTAAACAGGGCCGGGAGGTTGGCACTGCCGCCGTCGTGGGTCTTTCGCTGCACCAGTTCGTGCAAGAATTCCCATTCCGGGCGCGCATCGCCCGGACCTTCGATCGCCTTCATAAATTTCTGGACACGGCCTTTCGCGTTCGTGAATGTCCCGCGCTTCTCGGCGTGGGCACATCCCGGCAAGAGATAGTCCGCCCGCTCCGTGGTGGCATTCGGCAAGATGTCACTCACCACCAAGGTGTCGAGCTCCTTGAGCAGATCGGCCTCGATGCCATGCTTGGTAACATCCTCCCCAAAAACCAACAACGTTTTGATTTTCCCCTGACGGATCCTATCCGCGATCGTCGCGATGTCGGCTCCCACCTTTTTTGCGGCAATCCCGGTAGCGTGAGCCCCGTTTGTATTCGGATTCTTGTCCGCATCAACGAGCAGGTGGTCGGCTTCGCCCATGCGCGGGACTGAATCGGTGATCGCGTCTTTGTCTTGTACCAACCGCCGCACCAAGTACAGCTCTTCATTGGTGAGCCGGGCCGAAGCAACGACCCCGATGCTGCCGGACGGAGACGACTCGATTCGTTCGGCCACCTCCTTCAGTGCCACTGACCAATTCGTTTTGGCGGGCGCGCCGTCTCGCCGTTGCTGCACTTCCCTGAGTCGATCCTCCCGATTAATCCATTTGTAATTCAATCGGCCATAATCGCACATCCAGCAGGAGTTGACGGCGTCATTTTCACGCGGGGTATACCGGTAAATGCGATCATTGCGGGACCCGATCATGATATTGCAGCCGGTACCGCAGCTTGTGCAAACGCTCTTGGTCTCCTTCAGGAACCAGACACGCATCTGGAACCGGAAATCCTTGGAGGTCAGTGCCCCCACGGGACAGATATCGGCCGTGTTCAACGTGTAATTGTTATCAAACGGTTTCCCGGGATAGTTGGTCAGGATGCTGTAGCTGCCGCGGTCGGCGAATCCGAGTGCATCATCCCCGGCGATATCCCTTGTGAAGCGAATGCAGCGAGAGCAGAGGATACACCGTTCATCATCGAGCATAATGCGAGGCCCGAGATCGACCTGCTTCGGCTTATGGACCTTTTGCTCGACAAAGCGACTGTCTGCCTTTCCGTAATCGACAGCGTATTCCTGGAGCTTGCATTCGCCGGCCTGATCGCAAATCGGGCAATCGAGCGGGTGGTTAATGAGGAGGAATTCCAGGACCGATTCCCGCATCTGCTTTGCTTCCGGGGTTTGCGTGTAGATCGCCATTCCGGGGGAAATCGGAGTGGCACACGCAATGACGGGGCGGGGTGACTTCCGGATCTGCGGGCTACCGTCTTCGTTATAGAGCGGCTGCCGGTCGGGTCCGAGTGCCGGTGTGCCAAACTCGACCAGACACATGCGACAGTTCCCGGCCACAGGGAGCTTGGGATGGTAACAGTAGTAAGGCACGTCGATCCCGTGCATGTGGCACGCTTGGATCATCGTCGTTCCCACCTGCTCACCACTTACCGGATGCGGCATGGTCTTGGGGACATCGTAAGCCTGCCCGTCGATCCAGACTGAGACCGTTTCCACCGCGCTCTTTTCTTGTCGTTCCGCCGTCACATTCGTCATAGTGCCAATCAAGGTTGAGAGCTCGCCGCGACGTCCATCTCCTTGCCGACCCCGCCGGCTCCCTCCGTCTCCCGGGCGCGCCGCGCCTCATCTTCAGCGCCTCGTGCTTCAAAGACCTCTCTAAATTTTCGCACTGTGCTCTGCACCGGCCAGGCTGTCGCTTCGCCAAACGCACAGATCGTCCGTCCGTTCGGAATATTGTCCGCAATCCTCAAGATATAATCGGCGTCCTCTTTTCTCCCCCGACCATGCGCCAGGCGCTGGAGCGCCTTCTTGAGCCAGAGCGAGCCTTCGCGACAAGGAGTGCATTGACCGCAGCTCTCGTGAGCATAAAATTCGGCGATATTGGCGATGGCCTCGATCATATCGACCGAGTCATCGAGGACCATGACAGCCCCGGAGCCTGACATACTTCCCGCCTCCACGACCGTGTCAAAGTCATACGGGAGATCCTCGAGATCCATTTCAACGGTCTCTTGCCCATCGCCGGCCTTCTTCTTGATCTGGAATTTTTCGCCGGCACGGAAGACCTTCGCCGACGACCCACCCGGTATGACCGCTTGCAAGCTTCGACCTTCCGGAAGACCACCGGCGAAATCGTGGATCAGCTCCCGGATCGTCACCTTGCCGACTTCCACTTCATAGTAACCGGGCCGCTTCACGGTACCGCTCACACAAACAATCCGTGTCCCGGTGTTATTCGGTGTTCCCAATTTCGCGTACTCCGCCCCGCCCATCAGCATGACATGCTTGAGGCAGCACAACGTCTCGACGTTATTGACGATCGTCGGGCACATGTAAAGGCCGTAAGCCGCGGGGAAATAAGGCGGCTTGATCCTCGGATAGGGGCGTTTGCCCTCCAGCGATTCCAACAGGCCGGTCTCTTCGCCGCAGATATAGGCTCCGGCTCCGCGATGCAGGTAGAGCTCCAGGTCGTAACCGGATCCTTGTATGTTCTTCCCGATGAAGTTTTTCTCCTTCGCCTCGCGAATCGCGCGGTTAAGAATTTCAGCCCCCTCGTGAAACTCACCACGGATGTAAATGTATGCCAGGTGCACATTATTGGCGTAGCACGCGATAATGGTCCCCTCGAGCATCTGGTGGGGATCCTTGTAAATGATCTGGCGGTCCTTGAACGTGCCCGGCTCGGACTCGTCCGCGTTGCAAATCAGGTAGATCGGCTTACCGGAATTGTGGTTGATGAAGCCCCACTTTCGGGCTGCGGGAAAGCCCGCACCGCCTCGTCCACGCACACCGGACGTCCTGACTTCATCACGGATTTGCTCGGGACCGCTCTTCACCGAGCCATCCTCAAGCGTCTTCGGTTCGAGCGCCAGGGCCTTTTTGAGTCCTTCATAACCTCCGTGACGAAGGTAACACTCAATGTCATTGGTGTAGCCCGGCTCGTCTGCGTGCTGTAATATCAGGCGGTATTCCTGCGCCATACAATTTCGATTTCCGTTGCCGGGGGCTTGACTACCCCGAAAAAATTCTCATATTGGGAATGTGCGTCGGGGCTTGGCGAATGGTGTAATGGTAGCACAGCTGCCTCTGGAGCAGTTAGTCATGGTTCGAATCCATGTTCGCCAGCCATCTTTCCCCTAAAGCATCTTCCTTATACATCTTCCTTATTCTCCGTCTCCGTGTCGCCATTGTTGCCGCACTCCTCAATGACGTCATCGGCCTTCTCGTTGGAGACATTTTCGTAAAACGCGGCGTTGCACATCATCACGGGAGCGGTCCCGCAGCTCGCGAGGCACTCGGCGTACTCCACCGTGATCCGACCGTCCGGGGTCGTCTGGGATGCATGTGAATTCGGATCAAGCCCCAATCTCTCGCACACATGGTGGTGCAATCGGTGAGCTCCATTGACCGCACAGCTCAGTGTTCGGCAAATCTTGAGGATGTACGTGCCGACCGGCTCTTCATGAAACATCGGGTAAAAGGTAACCAGCTCGTAAAGGTTAATCGGCTGTAGCTCAAGCTTTTGCGCCGCCCATTCGATCGCTTCCTTGGACAGAAAGCCAAAATGGTCCTGCAGCGCATGCAACACCATCAAAGAAGCGCTTCGCTTCTCCGGATAGTGAGTGATCACTTCATCGATTTCAGCTTCGAGCTGAGATGGCACTTCAAAATTTGGATGCGATTCCGGCATTTTGCAGTTCTACCATTCGGGTGATACGAGCCTGGGATCGCCGATTAGCGGTCACATTCCCCCATGACGAAGTCGAGCGATCCCAATATGGCGACAACGTCGCTTACCATGCACCCCTGCAGGAGATAGGGAAGCGAGCTAAGGTTCACAAAGGATGGGGCCCGAATCTTCAACCGGTTCGGTGTTCCGCCACCCAAGCTATGAATATAAAAGCCGAGCTCACCCTTTGGATTTTCGGCACTGAAATAGACTTCTCCCGGCGGGGCTCTCACACCCTGGGTCACGTTAATGAACTGGTGGATCAATTCCTCCATGCTCGTCAGGACCCGTTCTTTTGGCGGGAGCGTGATCTTGTGATCCTCCAGGTTAATCGGCCCGCCCGGCATTTGGTCAAGGCATTGCTCAATGAGGCCGACACTCTGCCTCATTTCCTCCAAACGGACCAAATATCGGTCATAGCAATCGCCCACTGTTCCAATCGGCACATCAAACCGAAGCCGATCATAAACCAAATACGGGTGCGCCTTCCTTAAATCGAATTCCACGCCACTCGCGCGCAGATTCGGACCGGTGAGGCCGTAATCGACGGCCACCTCTTTCGGGAGAGTCCCAATCTCCCGTGTCCGGTCCACAAAAATGCGATTTCGCGTCAACAAGCGATCGAGCTCATCGATATTGTGAACCACTTCGGTGAGAAAGTGCCGGCACTGCTCGGCCCATCCCTCCGGCATATCCCGAGAGAGGCCACCGATTCGAGTGTAGGTGGTTGTGAATCGGGCTCCTGTTAACGCCTCGATGAGATTATAAATTTTCTCCCGGTCGGTAAAGGTGTATAGGAATGCCGTCATCGCCCCGACATCCATCGCCATGGCCCCGATACCGAGCAGATGCGACGAAAGCCGAGCCAGTTCGCAACAGATCACACGGATGTATTGGCAACGCTCCGGAAGGTCTCTCTCGACACCCAAGAGCTTTTCCACAGCCAGCGCGTAGGCCACATTGTTCGCCAATGGCGCCAGGTAATCGAGGCGATCCGTGTACGGAATGAATTGGGTGTAGGTCATGTTCTCGGCGATCTTCTCATCGCCGCGGTGCAGGTAACCCACGTCCGGAGTCGCCTTGGTAATGACCTCCCCATCGAGCTCAAGAATCAGTCGAAGCACTCCATGCGTTGCCGGGTGGGATGGCCCCATGTTGAGGAGCATTTTCTCACCCTGGAGCTCTTCCTCTTCGGCTGTGCTCATCGCCTCGGAGGCCGCCTGCTGACCTTGACCGGCAGCATCTTGATATTCGTATTCTTCAACTCGGCTCATTTGGGAACTCGCCTTTGCGCCTTTGCGCCTTTGTTTGGCCGCCTTTATTCGTCCTCTTCGTCCGGGGTCTTCACCCGCGGTTCGGCAGACATTGAATCCTGCTCGCCGGGAGACGTGGCAAACGGCCCGCCTTCCATGGGCGCCGGCTCAGTAAACGCAACCTCAGGAATCTCTGAGTGCTTACCGGCCAACGGAAAATCCTTCCGCAACGGAAAAAAGGGATACCCCTCCCACATGATGATTCGTCGGAGATCGGGGTGATCCCGGAAACGAACCCCCATCATGTCGTAAATTTCCCGTTCATGCCAGTCTGCCGTCCGCCAGATTCCCGACACGGTTGGCAGCTCACTTACTTCTTCCGCCACACTCGTTTTGAGCCGAAGTAAACAGTGATGCTCCAGCCCATACAAATGATAAACAATCGTAAAGCGCGGCGTTTCCTCGTCGTTATCGACGCTGGTTATATCGACCAGGAAATCGAACTTCAGTTGATCCCTGGCGTATCGGCAAACCGGTTCGATCTGCTCGGCGTCGTTTAAGACCAGCGTGACTTCGCCACGGAACTCGGACGGTTCCGCAAGCCCATCGAATCGTTGCCGAAGCTTATTGGCTAAGTCGATTGCCCCCATGCTGAACCCCTCAGGCCGCCACCCGTTTCTGGTTCTCGATCGTCGGCTCTTTCGAAACCTTATCTTGGAGCCGCATTAACCCGTCCAACAATGCTTCAGGGCGAGGCGGGCACCCCGCCACATAAATGTCGACCGGCACAATGCGATCGACTCCCTGGAGCACGGCATAACTCCGATACATCCCTCCGGTCGAGGCACAAGCCCCCATGGCAATGACCCATTTCGGCTCCGCCATCTGATCGTAAATCCGCTTGAGCGCCAAGGCCATCTTGTAGGTAACGGTGCCGGCAACAATCATCACATCCGACTGTCGCGGCGAGAAGCGCATCACCTCCGAGCCGAACCGCGAAATATCAAATCGGCTGTTTCCGGCCGCCATCAGCTCAATCGCACAGCACGCCAATCCCATCGGCATCGGCCAGAGCGAGTTCTTCCGAAACCAGTTCAATACCGCGTCGGCCCGGGTGACGATCACGTCCCCCTCGATCTTGGTGTTGTAGCCGACTTCAGTCTTGGTATTTGCGGTATTTCCTTGCATACGCCTCGGTCCTTTTTACATCTGCCCGTTATCACACTAATAATCCACCAAAGCTCGGGCAAGTTAATTTGTGATTTTTTTCACAAAGTCGGTCCCGCGAAGTACGCGAAGGGCGCCGAGAAAAGAGCCAGTTTGCATCGGGGGAGGGGCATCACAACCTCACCCTTTGGCCACGATCGGCAAGGCACACAAAAGGTGCAATGCATTTTTCCTATGTGAGGCACCGTTCCCTTTAACGCCTCCGGAAGCGCTCTTTTGAAACATGCAGTAAGGGAGGCAATCCGCTGCCGTCCGTCCTGGCAAAAAAAAGACTTGAGGGAACCTTCCCCCAAGTCGCTTGGTTTTCACCACTTTGAGCTGAAGCCACTGGCGCTTGCGCGCGATCAACCTAAAGGCTCAACCAACGGAAAAAACAGCGTTTACTTTAGCGGGATCTCTTTCTTCTTGGAGCTTTCGGTCTGTTCTTTTGGAACGTGGACCTTCAACACCCCCTCATTGAACTCGGCGCTAATCCTATCGGGGTTGGTATTCTCCGGCAACGTTAAGTTCCGAACGAAATTGCCGT
>JAHEOI010000118.1 GCA_018610125.1 Verrucomicrobiota bacterium | reverse complement strand
TTACCAACTTCCCGCCAATTGGCGCGAGGAGGACATCCCGAAGGTGGCCCGCCCGCTCGATTTCAGGTCGGCGGATGACTGGATCCGTTACCTCTTGAATCAAGCGGAGAAGGAGGATCTGGAATCCTACCTCCGCGACCGATTCTTTGAAGAGCATTGCCAGACGTTCCATCAACGCCCTTTCATTTGGCATATTTGGGATGGCCGCAAGGACGGGTTTCACGCCTTCGTGAACTATCACCGCTTGGCCGAGAGCGGGAATACCGCTGACAGCAAAGGCACCGTCAACACCGGGCGGAAGCTTCTGGAAAACTTGACCTACTCCTATCTTGGCGACTGGATCCAGAGGCAACAGGACGACTATGAGCGTGATAAACCAGGAGCCGAAGCCCGGCTGCTTGCAGCCCAAAAGCTCCAGACAGAGCTGCAGAATATCCTTACCGGTGAGCCGCCATACGATATCTTCGTTCGCTGGAAACCGATCCATGAGCAGCCGATCGGTTGGGATCCCGACATCAACGACGGCGTCCGACTCAACATTCGCCCGTTCATGAAGGCCAAAGACGTAAAACTTAAAGGGGCTGGAATTCTTCGCGTGAAGCCCAACATCAATTGGAAAAAGGATCGCGGAAAAGAACCGCATAGGCCGAAAGAAGAATACCCATGGTTTTGGGGATGGGACGAGAAAACAAAGGATTTCGCCGGCGGGGCCAGTTTCGATGGCAATCGCTGGAACGATTGCCACTACACAAACGAATTTAAACGGAAAAGAAAACGCAACGATTAAGAGAAAGTGGCTCGAACGCATGAACGAAACGGAGGGATGATCCTATGAGCATTTTAACCTGGCCCTATCCCGGCTCGCGATGGTGGAAATTCGATTTCCATACACATACGCCGGCGTCTATGGATTATGGCAAAGGACCCGATCAGGCGAGCATACGGAAAAATACCACCCCGCGTGATTGGCTGCTCGCTCAGATGCGTTCCGGCATCGACTGCGTTGCAGTAACGGATCACAACACAGGTGCCTGGATGACGAAGTTGACGGAAGAGCTGAAGGTTATTCCGTCGCACCCTGAATATCGCCCTCTAGTCCTTTTTCCCGGGGTCGAAATCTCCGCCAACGAAGGAATTCATATCCTTGCCATCTTCGATCCGGAAGCGACAGAGCGTGAAATCACCTTGCTCTTGGGAGCTTGCGGATGGAACGGCACGGAAGGCGAGGGCACGCACGTAACCGACAAATCGGCGTGGGAGGTGGTTGAGGAGATCCGGAAAGCGCGCGCGCTTGCCATTTTGGCCCACGTTGACGAGGCCAAAACAGGAGCTTTTGAGCGCCTTTCGGGTCCGACTTTTGAAAAACTACTGCAATCCGAAGGCGTGGCTGCCATTGAGCTCTGCGACCCGCAGTATTCGTTTCCCTCCATTTATCAACATCAGAAGGAGAAATGGCCTCAGGTTCTCGGCTCTGATGCGCACCATCTCACGGGCAGTCCCGGGCAGCGCTACCCAGGATCCCATTTCACGTGGATTAAAATGGCCCAACCTACCCTCGAGGGGCTCCGCTTGGCACTGTTGGACGGTGAAGGGATTTCTGTCCGTCGGAGCGATGCCGCCCCTTTTGATCCCTTCCAAATCCCGGAGCATTTTCTTGAAGAGATCAAAATCGAAAACATGCGGTTCATGGGGCGTGGAGCGGCGGCGACCTTACAATTGAGCCCATTCTTCAATGCGCTGATTGGCGGTCGTGGCACGGGGAAGTCCACGGTTGTACATGCCTCCAGGTTAGTCCTCCGTCGCGAGGGGGAGCTACTGAACCTTGATGAAAAAAGCGAAGCGCGCCGGAGCTTCGAGAGGTTCAACTCCGTGGCCGGCAGCCGAAATGCGGAAGGTGGACTGCTTAAGGACACGACTCTTTCCGTGACGTTTTCGCGAGATGGCGTCCGTCACCGATTGCATTGGCGGCAAGGGGGACAAGAGGTCGCTGTCGAAGAAGAAGGGGACGAAGGTTGGCAGCCTTCCGAAAGTCAGGAGCTCACTCCTGAGCGTTTTCCGGTGCGGATCTTCAGTCAAGGCCAGATCGCCTCCCTTGCCGGGGAAAGGCACGAAGCACTGCTGGACTTGATCGACGAAGCGGCGGGCGCTCATCACGAGAAGAACGCGATCGAAGAGGCCCGGCGGCGCTATTTCACGCTCTGCTCGCAAATTCGGGAGTTGGAGGCAAAAATCCAGGGGCGGGAGGGGTTGAAAGTCCAGCTTGAGGATGTGACGCGGAAGCTAAAACGGTTTGAAGATGCCCATCACGCCAAAGTGCTCAAGGACTACCAGATTGCTTGTCGGCAGAAGAGCGAAGTCAATCGACAGTTCGCACGGGCACGGGAGCTCGCCAATGGAGTGCGCAGGGCGGCGGAAGAGCTTGAGCTCGATGAGCTGCCACCGGCAGTCTTTAACAGCGAGACCGACGTGGAGGTGCTCGAAGCACTTACGCGACTGGCCGAACACGTACGAAAGGGGGCGCGGGAATTAAAGTCTGTAGCGGACTCAATCGATGCTGCCGCCGCCTCCGAAGAAGACGGCCTGTCGAAAACGGCCTGGCAACGGCGCATGAAGGAGGCCTTTGACGCGTACGACGCCTTGAAACAGGGGCTGCAAGACCAAGGCATCGAAGATCCAAGTGAATATGGTCGCCTTGTCCAAGAAAAGCAAAGACTGGAAAAGGAGCTCAAGCGGATCGACGAGCTTGAGAAGGCCAACAATGCCCGGCATCGAGAAGCGGAAGCGGCCTCGGACGAGCTCCGGAAGGCGCGAAGGGCGTTGAGCGCCGCACGGCAGAATTTCTTGCTGGAAAAGCTGAGCTCAAACCCATTCGTGAAGATTGAAATCCTGCCTTTGGGCCGGGATGAAAAGGCGATCGAGGATTCGTTACGCGAAATGCTGGGGGCACACGAAAAGTACGCCGAGGACATTTACGTATCGGGAGATGGTCGGCGTCCTTCGCGGGGGTTGGTAGCCGAAATCCTTGCCGATCTTCCCGTGGACACCGAGGCCGCCACCGAAGAGCTTTATGCGCGAATTGACAGAGTTAAGGAGAAGTTGATCGCCGGTTGTGGAAGTAAAGGTAATTTAGGTGCTTGGTTTCAGCGCTTCCTTGCAGACCAGATCCAGAAACGGCCTGAATTCCTCGACAGGATACGATCCTGGTTTCCGGAAGACTCCCTGCGTATCGAATACAGCCGGAGGGGGGACGGCAAGGACTTTCAACCGATTACCCAGGCTTCCGCCGGGCAGCGCGCCGCTGCGATGCTTGCGTTTCTGTTGGCCTACGGCCACGAGCCCCTGATTTTGGATCAACCCGAGGACGACTTGGACAACCATCTCATCTATGATCTCGTTGTGAGGCAAATTTGCGAGAACAAGATTCGCCGCCAGCTTATCGTCGTAACGCACAATCCCAACATCGTCGTGAATGGTGACGCCGAGATGTTACACGCGCTGGATTTCCGGGGCGGCCAATGCGTTGTACAACAGAGCGGGTCGCTCCAGGATCTGGAGATGCGCGAAGAGGTCTGCCGGGTTATGGAAGGCGGACGTGAAGCCTTCAACCGTCGCTATCGCCGCCTCGGAAGGAAGATTTGAATTATGTTTGATACTCCGAGCGAACTCATGGAAAACATAGGCCTTGGCGAGGACAGCTTTTTGGAGTTGAAGGAGCTGCGTGTTGCCGGAGACAAGATCAGCGACCCAAGGCGCGATGATCTGGCCGACGAGCTGGCCGCTTTTGCCAACAGCCGTGGAGGCGTATGCGTTTTGGGTGTGAACGACAAAACGCGCGAAGTGATCGGCATTCCTCGTGATTTGTTGAATCTTGCAGAAGAATTTGTTCGTGAGATTTGTCAAAATTCGATCGAGCCACCTCTAAACCCTGTTATTGAAAGGCTGGCTTTACCCAACTTCGTCGGCGAAAACCTGCCGGTCCTGAAGGTGGAGATACCACGCAGCCTATTCGTGCATCAGAGTCCCGGAGGCTATTTTCATCGCGTCGGGAGCTCCAAACGTCGAATGAAATCGGATTTCCTGGCACGCCTCTTTCAGCAACGCAGCCAGGTTCGATTCGTTCGATTCGACGAACAAGCTGTATCCGTGGCGACCGTTTCAGACCTGGACGCGGCGCTTTGGCAGCGTTTCAGAACTCCTCGAAGCGGAGGCGATGGTGAAGATTTGCTGAGGAAGCTTGGAATGGCTGCTGTGGACGAAGATGGCACCACACGCCCGACGGTTGCCGGGGTCTTGATGGCTACGAGGGATCCCCGAAACTGGCTGCCGAATGCCTACATTCAAGCCGTTGCTTACCGCGGCCACGGGGTGGTTCCAGAGTCGGGTAGGCCCGATTATCAAGTGGACGCCAAGGATATTTCCGGTCCGCTCGATCACCAGGTGGCCGAAGCTTGTCGATTCGTGTTACGCAACATGCGAATGGGCGCCGACAAAACTGCGGGAAGGCACGACCGTCCCCAATTCGACCTTACAGCAGTATTTGAAGCTGTCGTGAACGCAGTAGCGCACCGCGACTACGCGATTTATGGGTCGAAGATTCGCCTTCGACTTTTTTCGGATCGTCTTGAGCTGTATTCACCCGGCACCATTCCAAACTCAATGACTGTCGAGGGCTTGCCTTATCGGCAGGCGGCCCGTAACGAAACGCTGACAAGTCTACTCGCGAAGTGTCCGGTTCCGGACGACGTCAGCGGCCTTGAAACCGACCGCAGCACGCTCATGGATAAACGTGGCGAAGGAGTGCAAATTATCCTCGAAAACAGTGAACGCCTCTCGGGCAAACGTCCTGAATATCGGTTGATTGATGATGCCGAGCTGTTGCTGGTCATTCACGCGCCGGAGCCGAAGCAAGATACCGTGTCATGACCGTCGCCGTTCAAACACTACTTGATACCCTTAAGACTTGCCTCCGCCAGGCAGCGGCCAATTATCATCGGGGTGTGGAAGAAGCACCGGTTGCGGTCCTCTGGACCGATCCGGATGCGGTCTGGCAGCCGGTTCTGCCGGATCTGGCGGAACTGATGCCCGAGCTGCTCGTGCTGGGAGATTACGAGCCCGAAAAGCGCACGGGGCCGGTAATCTGGCTCAAATGCGCGATTGCAGGGCAAGTGCCGGATCTCAACCTTCCAAAAGAGAAGCCGCCGGTTCTGTATCTCCCTGGCGTCTCGCGTCATGAGCTGCGCTACGGCGACCAATGCCGATGGGAGCTTCAGCCCTTGGTTGAGCTTCTATACCGGGGTGTTGCTTGGACCCATCGCAACGGGCGCGATTGGACGCTCGAAGGCTTCTTTGTGGCCGAAGATGGCCTCAACCTGGAATTGGCGCAGGATGAGTCAACCCGCCTTTCCCTTCGCGCGGCCCTGACGGCCGTG
>JAHEOI010000117.1 GCA_018610125.1 Verrucomicrobiota bacterium | reverse complement strand
TGCGGTCCTTGTGGCCCTTGCGGTCCTTGTGGCCCTTGCGGTCCTTGTGGCCCTTGCGGTCCTTGCGGGCCCTGTGGTCCTTGCGGGCCTTGAGTGAATTGCGGTGCCGGCTGCCCCTGACCGACATTCGAGTTGATCAGGAAGTTGATCCCTTCACCTGCCGGGTCACGCTTTTGCGATTCTTCCTCAAGGATCCGAACCACCTCGGACAGAGGGAGCTGGTCGCTTCGAAATTCGTCAATATCGATTCGTCGGAGCTTCGACATAATGTCCTGGCGACCGGCACTGGTCCAAACCAGGTTGGTGGTGGCGTACGGGTTCGGCTCCGGAAGATCGGTCGTGTCTTCAGCGGTCATCGGAGCCTCTTCCACCTCGACCATGCTCTTTTTCCAATGAGCACCTCGCTTATCCCTTGCCACGGCTAATTGGCGCTCCTGAACCAAATTCATATAATGAGTGGCCGCCCCATTACTTGGATCCTTCTTGAGGGCCTTATCGAGCTTTTCCTCCGCCGCCTTTAACTCGCCCATTTCCATGAGCACTCGAGCATCCTGTACCATCTGTTGGACGTTCTTGTGCTCCTTTTTGATCTCTTCTTTCTTAGCCAAGACCTCCTTGCTCGGCATGTTCGAACCGACTTTTTCGAGCTCCTGGGCGATCCGGGCCTTAAGCTTCTGGGCGGTCGGATCATCCGGATCAACCTTGACGGCCCGATTGATCTGAGTCTCCGCTTCGCGCAACCGCCCTTGTTTACGGGCACGCTTGGCCAATTCAATGCGCGTCGCCACCAAGCCATTAACGACCTCCCGCGTCTGCGCTTGCACGCGCTCAACACCGACGGTGTGGGCATGCCGCAATGCTTCCTCATATTTTTGCGCCGCTTCCGGCAGACGCCCCTTAGCTTGCGCGGCCTTGGCCTCTTTGAGGGTGGTCTTTAAAAGGGTCTTCGCCTCCTGACGCCGGACCTTTGCCCGTTTTTCCATTTCCTCCGGCGAAGGCTGGGATTGGCTTGTCAGTGGCAATCCCCCGGCAACCAGGAGAATCAAAGCTAACGTGGTTCTCGCAATGCGTGACATGATCTTCAGTCGTTTTGATCGGAATAACATAGCTGGTTTTACTGAGCGGAATTAGCCGTGATGTTCGTTCTTCTACCCGATTCGGCCTCTATTGTAACGGCATTTTCGGTTATAGCAACGATTTTGTATTGCTCTTGATTGACTCTTAAAGTGTCGCCTTTCTGCTGATTCTCAAACGGTCGCGCCGCCAACGGATGGGTCAGGTCGGCCGCGTAGCCTTCCATCCGTCGGGCACCTTCATTCGGCGTGACCGTCACCTGCTCATTCGTGTCCTTGAACTCCAATACCAAGGCCTTTGGATCGGTAGCCGGCCCCTTGACCTCACGAAGAATGAAGGGGTGAGAGGAATATTGCTCGTCGGGTTGAACTAATCGTGTCGTTTCATCCCGCCATGCTCGCCGATCCGAGGCCTCCAGGGCAACCCCGAGTCGATACCGGATCGAATCCCCGCTGCCACTCACACCCTTCAGTGTCACTCGGGTATAGAGCGAGCGAATCTGGGTAACCTTGAAGGCTCCGGCACCCAACTTTGTCTCCTTGTGCAATCGGCCATCCGAGCCCCTCTGCCAGTTAACCGGATTCAGGAGATTGTGCTCCCCCATAAGATCAAGACTCGGGATATTGGTGACCGCTTGGAGATTGGTCCGATACTGCTGCAAGTCGACTTGGCTGTACTCGATCCCATCTCCTCCGGGCGGCCGGGGCGGGTCGGTCATCTCGCTGATCTGACTCTGGGTCCGCGTGATCATGACTGGCACAGCGCCGGCCACACCCGCAAGCACCAAAAGGACAACACTCAGAATAACCTTTTCGTAATGCTTTTTGAGAAAATCCCTCACGTTATTCTTCTTCCTGCGGTTTCAGTTTGACGACTTGAATCAAAAGCGTGACCTCCAACGGCTTGGGCTTGAGGTTCGACATCGGGTCCCCTTGCGGGAGCTGCCCGGATTGTCCACCACCCCGGCCATAGCCGGATCCGCTTGTCGCGGAACGGCGTTGACGTTGATAGGCGCGTTGTATCTCCCTTTGTCTCGATGATTGACCGCCCCCGTAAGACTCTCCGTAAGCATCCTGCATGTTGTCGCTCGAGCCACCACCCGGGGACACGCCGTAGCGCCGTTTGAACTGCTCGTTGGCGCTGGTCTCTTGTTGTCGTGACGAGGAGCGACGACTCTGCTGCACCCCGCGGCCAAGCTCTTGCTGGGAAGGCCCTTGCATTTGGGGCCCAAACTTCGAGCGATTCACCGAGACCTGTTTGACCAAAAAGCATTCCTTAGCTTTCGTCAGCCCTTTCACCACATTCGAGAATTCGGCGTTAAATCCCTTGAAGGTCACCGTATACGGGGCAACGACCGCAACTTGGTTTGTCTCGATGCTGCGGCTGATAAATTGGTTCCTCCCCATATCCTGATCGCTTATCGGGACTCGGCGAATTTGGACGAGCTCATGAATCCGCGGCTTAAAGAGCACCTCACAAATCGCTTCGATGTCCGCCAATTGGCTCGCAAGAGCGGGGATATTATTCGTTTTGAACTGGACCATGGTCGACTGAGGCTCAAACGTGAAATGATATTGGTTGCGCGGCAACCTCACCCCGTACCGTCTCGCCTTGTTCCGCAATTCCGCCAGCGTCGTTTCCAACAGCGACTTAAATTGCGAGCTGTTGGTCACTTCGAGACTCCTTGGACGCCCAAACTGCGCTCGCACCTTTCCAAGAAAGGCGTTCACGCGCTGGGCATCCTTCCTGGCGGCCTTGATGTTGGCTTCATCCGGATAAGGATCATTCCCCACCAAGGATTGCCACTTGTCGCGTCTTTGCTGCAGTTTTTGGCTGATTGCTTCGTTTCGCTGGATCTGCGAATAAAGATAATAACCCGCTGCGCCAAGGAGGACCAGTGCCACCAATGCGCCCACGAGCAATGTTGTGTTCCGTTTTAGCCAATCCATAGATTACAACTCGATCGGGCGCTTCAGTTTAACAACGAGCTTCAAGGTAAAGGTCAAGTCTGATTCGCTTACCGACTGCATTTTTTTCAACTTGGTCCCTTTCTCATCGAATAGCGAACTCTCTTTCAAGCCTTTTTCCAACGAATAGGCCAATTGGGCATTCGCATCGGGACGGAGCCGATTGAGATTAACCGCTCGGCAATCCAGCTCGATTTTGGAGACTTGGTTGGTATTGGTTGTCGACTCGGTGGAGGCGGTCGCTTGCTGACTGCTTCCACCTGCCGGCCTCCCATATCGCTCCATCATTTCCTGACGCCGCGAGTCCTCACTGCTTTCCCCACTCGACCCCGCGGTCGTTTGCTGAACGGCCACGCCTTCCAGCTTGCGACCCGCCTTCAGGTTCTCAATCCACACCCCGGCATCGATCTCCGACGAGAATTGATTTTCGGTTTGATAGAACACATTCTTGAACTCGGTAAGCAGCTCGGTCCAGAAGACACGGCCATCGAGGTAGCCCAGCAATTGACTCATCTCGTCCTCGGCCTCTCGAATCTCCGAAAGGTGGCTTGAGAGGTCGCGCTTAGCCGATTCCAAGGGACGCACGTTCTCATCGATCTCGTTGTAAGCCGCCTGTTTGGCACCCGCGATCTGGCTAAAGAACCAGCCCACCGCCAAGACCACCAAGACCAAGCTGAAGAACGTGGCAATGAAATACGGCTGCTTGCGCTTGAGCTGCTGCTTTTGCAACGAGCTCTTCGGCATGAGATTCACCTCGACCGGACACTGAGCCAAATTTCGCAGACCGAGTCCGACCACCTCACCCAACGAATGCGCCACTTGAGCCAGCTCCTCGACCTCGACATTGGGATCGATCTCCAGATTTCGAAGCGGGTTGAAATAATCGACCTCGACCCCGAGCTTCTCGGCGAAGAATTCGGCTGTGTACGGCATCACGGAGGCGCCGCCGGAAAGGAGCAAGCGTTGCGGTGCCGACCCACCCTGTTGCCCGCGATAGAACTGGATCGTCTGGTTGACCTGAATATGCAAGCGGGTCATCACCTGCCGGGCAATCTTGGAGATCTGCTGCTGGTACTGGCTCTCCGGCTCGGCATACGCTCCGCCCAGACTGACAAAGCCTTCCTCGATCTTGATCCGCTCCGCCTCCGGGAAGCGCAGTTTAGCCTCGGTCGCAAAATCCTGAGTAATCGAGTTGGCGCCGATGTTGATGCTTCGCGCGTAAAACTTGCCTTTCTCGAACAGGAGCACGGTGCTGTTTTTGGCACCGATATTGAGCAGCATCGTGCAACCCTCCACATCGCCGTAATTGAACCGAAAGGCGTTCGCCAAGGCCGCGGGAGAGACATCAACCAACTGGAGACGAAGCCCGGCTATCTCACTCGTGCGGAAGATCCCCTCCACCGTGTCTGCCTTGATAGCCACCAGCAGAACCTCTAGCTCGCCACCGGGTGATGTCCCGGTAATCTGGTAATCCCAGACCACTTCCTCCAGTGGGAACGGCACATTCTGCTGCGCCTCGTACTGGATGATCTGCGTGACTTTGGACGTGTCGACAGGCGGGAGCTTAACAAACTTCGAAAAGACTTGAAAATTGGGGGCGCAGAGATTGGCCTCACGTGCCGTGAAGCCCCTTTCAGCGATTAATTCCTGGATCGCCCGGGAAAGCGCCTCCTCGCGTTTACTCTCTTGGGAGCCTTCCTGGCCGAGTGACTTTACCCCGTATTGCTGCAAATAGAGGGTGCCTTCCTCGGTGACCAGGTACTCCGCCATCTTCACGGAGCCGGCCCCGACATCCAGACTTAGGAATGGTTTCAGTTTTGCCATTGTCTACGGTTTTCTTGTCACCTGATTTATTCGATTTCTCAGTTACCCAAACTCAGTTGCCCAAACTGTCGATCCATCCGAATGACCCTAAACAAGAAATCGGCGAGGTGGATAATTGAAATCCGCGGAGCGGTCAAATTCAAAATTTCACTTCCCGAGAATTCGCGGTCTTACCCGGCCCATTCGTGTGCCCCTCGTGCCCCGACAAACCCCGATTCACCCCTACCTTGCCCCGCTTCCGGTCAGTACGATCGGAATCGTCCGCACCAAGATACGCAAGTCAAGCCAAATTGACCAGTTATCAATGTACTCCAAATCAAGCCGCACCCAATCCCGAAAGTCTTGAACATCGTTGCGCCCGCTGATTTGCCACAGGCAAGTCAGCCCCGGCTTCACGCTCAATCTCCGGCGGTGAGCCAGGTCATGAAACCGACGGACCTCGTCCACCGGCAACGGCCGCGGCCCTACCAAGCTCATCTCCCCGCGCAGTACATTGTAAAGCTGCGGAAACTCGTCGATGCTGTATCGGCGTAAAAAAGCCCCGACCCGAGTGACTCTGGGATCGTTGCTCAGCTTGAAGACCGGCCCTTCCATCTCATTGAACTTTTGCAGCTCCTCCTTCCGTTGATCCGCATCATTGGTCATGGTACGGAGCTTGTACATCGTGAACGGCTGGCCGTTGAGCCCGCTACGTGTCTGCGAGAAGAGAACCGGCCCGGATGAGCTCAGCTTGATCAGGAGGCAGGCAATGCCCAAGGGGATCGCCAGCACGACCAGTAACACGAGCGCTCCGACAAAATCGACCGCCCGCTTGGCAACGCTCTGCCACGAGGCCTCCGGGGCCGAGCGAAAAACGAGCATCGGGCGCCCATAAAAGTCATCGACACTGGTTTGAGAGATCTGCGTCTTGAAGAAGTCCGCACAAAGCCATGCCTCGACCCCCTCCAGCTCACAGGCCTGAATCACCTTCTCGATACGCCCGAAATAGGTATGCGCCGCATTGATGATAACCCCGTTGGCGGCATGATCGTGCAGCATCTCAACAAGATCTTCGACCGAAGTATTGTTCATGTTGACCTTGGCGAGGACCTCAATCCCTTCGTTCGCTGCTTCAGGCAAGTCCCGGAGCAGCTTCGACGTGTCTTCCTCGGAGCCGATCAGGATGAGCCGCTTCTTGAGCTGAGCCTGACCGATATTGGTCTGGATCCACCGCCGTAACAGCTCCTCCTTAAGCATGACCAGACAGAAGCTCATGATGCCGAAGGTGATTGGCACCGACCGGGCCAACGGCGTCTTGAACAAGAACATCACCAACACGACAATCACCACCAGAAGGACGCAGACTTTAAACAATTGCCAGCCGGTTTGTCGCCGGGACGCCAGAAACGGGCGATTGTAGAAGCCTTGCACCTGAAGCAGAATCGGTGCCGCAGGCAAAATGACAAAGATCAGCCAGGCAAACTCACTGAATGACCGAATATCTTCGGTCGGGGCAAGGTCAAAGGCATTTAAAACGGACTCCGGAATATTGGTCCGAAGCCAATAGGCAAAATAGAATGCGGCTACAAACAGGAGAGTATCAACGATTCGTAAGACCCGCGTGCGAAGTTGTCGCTGCCGAGTGAGCATATTGGGTATTCCGCTAACGTCGCCAAGTCGTCCGCGAGGATTCTTTTTCTTGCCCGGGCGTCGGCGTCGTTTTCTGGAATTTCGGGACGGCCGCCGCAATAAAATCCTTCATACGCCGATACGTGGCCTCTTCCTGCCCGGGACGACACAACGAGAAGACGGCGACGTAGGCCCACCTCTTTAACACCCCCTGAGTGACCAGATCACGCGCCATCAACCAAACGCGCTCCCAGTGATTGGCAGTCAACTGGTCCTTGGAAACAAACCAGTAAACAAAGACAGCACTGCGCTTCACCTTCCCTTCCTTGGTCGGTATCTCCTTCGTCATTGTCAGCTTCTTTACCGGCAGTTGATACTCAAACGGCTTGTCAATCGGGATGCTCGACGATTCGGTTTTTTCGATCCGAAAGCCTTGGCCCGTAAGACAATACTGGGGCTTGTGGATACTGGTCCGGTCTGTGCCCATCAGCACGACGCTGATCAAGATTTCGTTGCCGTCGAAGCTCCGATAGCGCCGCCTGCCAAACGTCGTGTCGTCCGGCAGCCAGGTCACTTCCTGATGGGTGACATTGACGGTCTCGGAGACGGATCCGAGGACCTGCTTTGGAAGATCGACTCGATTGGTCGAGGCCAAATTCTCTTTATTGTCGTAGAGAGGCTCATTCGACAATTTCAGCCCCGGCTCGCTTAACCGATAGCTGTTTCGCAGGTTGTTCAAGAAGAGCGCGCCGGTACCGATCAAGGCCAGCACAATGATAAATGCCGTTATCGCTTTCTTATTCATATCGGCTGTTGTGTCAGGTAACCTTCAGCGTCTTTTTCTTCTTGCAACCAGCGACCCAAAAGCATGACACAAATCAGGGCCACCGCAAACGTGAAGAAGCCGGCCCAGCCTTCGAATTGATCGCCCACATCCTGACCAAACGCTTCCGCAACGATGATGGTCCCGGTAATGCGAATGAGATTTTGTAAGATCGTCAACGGCAACGCCGTCGCAATCATCAGCGCCCGCTTCCACCAGCTCTTGAAAACCATGAAACCGTAAATCGTGGTAAGGCCTGTCATCACGATCAGACTCCGAATGCCGCTGCACGCGGGAGCAACATCATACTTAAAGCCTCCCGAGACCTCAAAGATGCGCGTCCCTTCATGGACCACGTTGATCCCGAAGACGATGTCGGCAAGGCCGACCGATCCCTCGGTCACCAGCAGCCGCAACGGAAGCGTGAATTCGGTCAGAAGCGACGTCACGGGGATACAAAAGGCAAACAAAAAAAACGGAAAGAAAGAATTTTTCAGCCAGCTCCATCCCCAATAGAGGCCCATGAGGCCGTACAAGCCGACAAAGAAGCCAATGACCGAAAGCCGCTCCAATTGAATCATGTAGCCCAGGGCATGGAAGAGCAGCCCCAGCACCACGAGGGTCAGAGCGGGCCACCAAACCTCCTTCCGAATCGCCATGAGGGCATGCCGCTTCCACCAAAACAGGCCAAGGACCAACGGCGGTACGAGGTAGCCGATGGAGTCGTCCGGATTGACATTGTAGACCCAATTCAGCCAACCAAAGACCGACGGCGTCTCCACATAGCCAAAGGTCGGCGTGCCAAGGAAATGGAAGAGAGCGACCCAACAGAGGAAGGAAACAAAGAAGAAGCCTTTATAGGGAAGGGCCCTACCGAAGGCTTTCAGCTCCTCCTGCATGGAAGGTTGTGGCGACTCACTCAAACTGGTTTCTGCTGCCATAGCATCGGGACTTGTTGATTCTGACCGTGTCCGCACCCAATGTGCTCAAATTTCGCCGCGAGTCCAAGCAATTCGCACGATCACTTGAACTGTCCTGATTTGGCTCCTTTCCCGCTCAGCCCGGAATAGGCCTTCAACAGTTGATCGACGGACCGCTGCCACTTCAGGGTTGACCTGATCCGTTCCTGTCCTAGGCGCCCCATTCGCTCCCGTGCTTGCGGATCGGTCAGCAGGCGCTCAATTGCCGCGGCCATGGCCTTACCCGAGCTCTCGGGGACGTATGCGGCCGCTTCATCCGCTGACGCGCGCCCCTCTTGGAGATCAAACATCACTTGAGGCTTCCCGAAGGCCATGTATTCAAGGACCTTATTCATGGTGCAGTGGTCATTATAGGCATTCTTCGGATCGCCGGAAACCCCGAGATCCATCGTCTTGAGCGCCGTAAAAAGGTAATCGTTTGAAACGCGGCCCGGCATCGCCACCCATGGTTGAAGCTCGAGCGAATCGCGCTTTTCGAGCAGTCGATCGTATTCCGGTCCGGTCCCCATCAGCAGGAATTGAACGCAATGCCACCCCCTTTTATGGATGAGATCCGCTGCGGCATCCAAGATGTAATCGACGCCATCGGAGCTGCCCATCACACCGATGTAACCGATAAGGAAGCGCCGTCCCCCCTTAAGCCGGGGGTCAACCTCGACTTCCGAATCCGTGATCTTGGGTGCCGTTCGCACCACCAAGACATCGGTCGGTCGCTTTCGGCCTCGCGTAAGGGCAACCTGCCGCACCGATTCGTTCGTAGCCAAGACCCGATCGGCCGTGGCATACGTCAGCCGTTCGGCAGTCCGAATAACCCAATAAAAGAGCCCTCGCCGACCAAATTTGGCCTCGTACATTTCGGGCCAGACATCATGGACATCATAAATGACCCGGACGCCAAGCAGCCTGAATGGAAGGGCCGCCAGAAAGAGCAAGTCCGGCGGGTTGCAGAGATGAATAATGCGGAAGCGGTGTCGCCACCAAGCCTTCCATGCCAGCAGAAGCTCTCCCCAAAGCGCCGAGGCGTACTCCCCCAAAAATCCCGTAACCCCGCCGGCTTCTTCGGTGATCCAATGACGGTAAATCTGAATGCCCTCACACTCCTCCTCGGAGAGCCAATACCCCCGCATTCGCGGGCAGATCACAGTGACCTGATACCCCGCGTCGCGCAACGCACACGCTTCCTGCCAAACCCGGCGGTCCAACGGGACCGGCAGATTCTCCACCAAAATGAGAACACCTGTTCGGCTCACACTGCCTTCCGATTCCTTCTCCAACGAGATTGGATCCATTTGACTTAACTGTTTCGGCCCGAGCCACAGCAACCCCTTACGCGCGCTAGCTAGCTAGCGTGTGGAGTGCGTGTGACTTGTTACCGCTTTCTCTTTCCACCTCTCCCCTTCACGGAACCCCTCACCACCCCAATCCGTGGTAGGTGCCGGCAAGCTCTTCAAGCTCGGGCCATCCATTGACATCGATTATCGTGTGACGCGAGCTGACAAGCTTGTTCAATTCAGAGAGGTTGGCACAACGCTGAGCGGCAACGATGGCCCCTTGTTGTCCGATCGCCGAGCCAAGATTCCGGTAAAGGAACGAGGCCAAATGAGGCAATTTGTTCTCGACCATCTTCTTGTTCGTCCCAACAAGCTGCTTGAGATTCAGCTGCGGGTCATAAATCCGTAAGCGATATCCATGGCCCAAAAGGAATTGCGCAACCTCCACCATCGCGCTCTCGCGTAAGTCGTCCGTGTCGACCTTAAAAGAGAGTCCCAAAATGACCACCTCCTCTTGATCGGTATCTTCTATCAAACGAACGAGGCTCTCGAGGTGCCGCTGATTGCTGGCCAGCAAGTGCTCGATCATCGGTACCGGCACATCATTCTTTCGGGCATATTGGTTGAGGGCCCGAACATCCTTCGGCAAGCATGAGCCTCCAAATGGATTCCCCGGACGAAGATAGCATGAAGAGATATTGAGGCGGGTATCTTCGCAAAGAAGCTCCATAACGACGCGCGAATTGACTCCAAGCCGCTTGCTTAGGCGGGCAATCTCATTGGCAAAGGTGATCTTGGTCGCGTGAAAGGCGTTGGTGGCGTACTTGACCATTTCAGCCGTCTCCCATGGGACGACTTCGGCCTCGACGCCGAACAGCTTCACCAGGGAGGAGGGAGGCGGCTCACCATTGCGAGTGCCAACCACCATCAGCGAAGGGTCTTGGAAATCACGCACCGCGGTGCCTTCACGGAGGAATTCGGGATAGTAAAACACCTTGAGCCGCCCTGCTTCGACAAGATCGTTCAGGAGCTCTTTAACCAACGATCGGGTGCTGCCGGGAAGCATGGTGCTCCGATAAACCAGCACGTGATCCTTGGCTTGCGAGCGCAACGCCTCGGCAATCGCTTGCGTCACTTGCCGGACCGCGGTCAAATCCAAATCCCCCGAGGACAAAGAAGGCGTACCGACACACACGATCGAAATGTCGGTCGAGTCGATAGCGTCCGCGGCATCCTCGGTCGCTCTCAGACGGCCATGGGCACTCGCCTGCTGTATGTATTGATCGACTTCCGGCTCGAGAATCGGAGCCTTCCCTTGGTTGAAGTCCGCAACCTTATGCGGATGAACGTCGACTCCGACCACCTCGAATCCTTGATGGGTCAGACATCCCGCCGTCACCACCCCCACATACCCAAGTCCAAATATGCTGATACTCATGAATTGTCGTAGCCTAGATTCCTAAAAATGTCGTGGAAAAAACGCAAGCTTCATGCTGGCCGGCCAGCAGCTTCAAAAACGGAGCAAACTCGGTCTGACGAAATCGCGGCGAACAGGTGCCCTCCCATCGCTCCGAGCTCGGCTCCGTCCCGACCTCCACTTCCCCCCATTGGCGATCGAGCTCGATCGCCATTGTCACCCCTTGACGCCGAACGACAACCTGGCAAGGGGCCGTGTGGACAATTTGACTCCCGGGCGCA
>JAHEOI010000116.1 GCA_018610125.1 Verrucomicrobiota bacterium | reverse complement strand
CGTTTCGACCCGGACGAATCCCGCGCCCCGGCTCTTTGTAATAAAGAGGGATCTCTTGCGCCGCGATCTCGTCTGTGTCCCGGGCCGACGCGCTGGTCACGACGCCGACGCAGCCTTGCAGGGTCCAAGACATGATATTGTTCGACCCGATCGAGCCGACATCGGCGCTGGCGGCATCTTCGATGACCAGGGCGGAGCCTTCGCGCAACAAGGGTTTGAACGGCTCGCTGGAATGCTCGCTGTACCACTTCCCGACCCAATCATCGAATTCGTCATTCGGCATATCCCCGGCCGGAGCCCGTTGGGTCGGGACATACCGGGCGGTTACCGCAATCCCGACGAAGCGATGAGAAAACGTGTCGGTATCACGCCAAAGCGGATGGATCTCAGGATCCATCAACCCGACATTGTGAAGCCCCGCGGCGTCCATCCCGTCCGAGACATCCGCCACTCGCAATCCCTCAAAGAGCTCGAGGATGCGTTGGTCCTCTTCTTGCGAATAGACAGGCGTCGGGATGAAGTTCTTCCCGTCCCGCAAGTCGTTTACGCCCTCCTCTCCTTCCTGGGCCGAGGCGGCTATCGCCACTAGCCCGATCAGTGCCGCCATGACTGAGCCGGTCGCAAACCTAAATCGAGGTGATCGGGCTTGCCTAAAAGAGAGGCTAACTTTTTGAGGTTTCCCAGGATCGTTCATACGAAGAAGGCTACGAAAAATCCGTATCCCTGCAAGGATGAAAACCGCAGCGGAGTGCAGTCCCTTGTTAACTCTCGTATCCGGAGTAACTTTAAGGCCATGAAACAACAATTCGGCCTACGCAGAAACATCGAAGCGGATCAAGGCGCCGTCAGCCACTTGAGACCGCTGTTTTCCATGCTGACCATCGCGTCCATCGTGATTTCGGGAATCGCCACCACCGGTTTGGGAAAGAGCTCGGTTGAGCTGAAACCGATCGCCCAAGGGTTCACCTCGCCCACGGCCTTGGTCCAGCTTCCCGGTAAATCGGGAAAGAGGCTCATTGCGGACCAGGTCGGGACGGTTCACGTGCTTACCTCGGAAGGCGAGCTCAAAGATGAGCTTTTCCTCGACTTGAGGGACCGCATGGTGGAGCTGAACGAAGGATTTGACGAGCGGGGCCTTCTCGGGCTGGCGCTGCATCCGAATTTCAAAGCCAATCGACGACTTTTTGTTTACTACAGCGCTCCATTGCGCGATAGCGCACCGGACGGCTGGAATCATACCAGCCATGTATCCGAATTTAAGGTCTATAAGGACGACCGTGATCAAGTGAATCCCGCCTCCGAGCGGATTCTCCTCCGGGTTGACCAGCCCCAGTTTAATCACGATGGCGGCACCATCACGTTCGGTCCGGATGGTTACCTTTACATCCCGCTGGGCGACGGCGGAAAGGCCAACGACACCGGTAAAGGACACCCCGCAAAGGGGAATGGGCAGGACATCACCACCCTCCTCGGCTCGATCTTGCGAATCGATGTCGATGGCGACAAGCCCTACGGAATCCCATCAGATAACCCATTCGTCGGTCGGACAGGAAAGGATGAGATCTATGCCTATGGACTCCGGAACCCGTGGGGAATCGCGTTCGATCCCGCGGGAGGGCATCGCCTCTTTGCTGCCGACGTTGGACAGAATTCTTTCGAAGAGGTCAATATTATCGAAAAGGGAGGCAATTACGGCTGGCACATTCGTGAAGGCTTCCACTGCTTCGATCCCGACCAGCCGAACAAAGCCCCGGCCGATTGTCCCGATGTCGGAGCCAACGGCGAACCTCTGATCGACCCGATTCTCGAGTACAAAAATCGAAAAACCCATTCGGACGACCCGGAAGCGTTCGGAATATCGGTCGTGGGTGGCCACGTCTACCGGGGAGAGGCGATTTCAGCGCTTCAAGGAAAGTACGTCTTCGCCGATTGGTCCCGCAATTGGGGATCCCCACAAGGCGTGCTTTTGGCCGCCTCGCAGTCAGACGCCGACAGCGGCAAGCCGTGGCGGGTTGAACGACTCGGCCTGAAAGGCCATCCCAATGGCGAGCTCGATTCGTACATCGTCTCTTTCGCTCAAGATCGTGCGGGCGAAATCTATGTGATGACGAATGATCGAAACGGCCTCTACGGCAAAAACGGTAAGGTCTACAAGCTCGTCCCGTCGCAGTAACAGGAAAGCGGTCTCACCCCAAGCAAATTCTTTCAAAACATTCGCTTGCCGGGGAGAGGGCGAAGGGGGCAGTCAGAGTGAGAGTGAGAGTGAGAGTGAAAGTGAAAGTCAAAGGGGAAGGAAAGCGATTCCTTCTCCCCTTCGGCGGGGAGAAGGTTAGGATGAGGGGCTCTTCTTTCGCACGTTGCCAGAAGCACTGCCTCTTTTAGCCCTGACTTAATGGCAAATCCAGACGGTTTTCTGATAGGGTCGCCAATCGTCTGCCAACCGTCCTTCGTGATGCTGTCTGAGCTTTAGACTCTCTAGCGAGCCGTTGCGTCAAACCATTCGAAGCATGCGGCTCAACAAGGCTTGGGTTGCATTCAACGCTTCCCGTCTACACCTCGCTCATTTTCCGCTCCGCGTTTCAATGAGCGGAGAACAGCCAGATTTTCAACGTCCTCGTGCATGTCTTTGGATTTCGGTGTTTCCAAACATGCGGGCAGGTCCCGAAACCGGGGATCGTTCACAATATGGCGAAACGCTTCCTTGCCTATTTTCCCCTCCCCGATGCCGGCATGCCGATCCACCCTCGATCCGAAATCGGTCTTGGAATCGTTCACATGGATTGCGACCACCTGATCGAGCCCGATCAGGCTTTCCACCTCCCGAATCGCATTATCCCATCCGGCAGGCTCCCTCACATCGTATCCCGCCTCGAACAGGTGAGCTGTATCGAGACAGACGCGGAGTCTTTCAGGTTGCTCAACCCGGTCATAAATGGTTGCCAAATCCGCGATCCGATGCCCGAGACAGGTCCCCTGTCCCGCGGTGCTCTCCAAAGCGATGCATACCGGCGAAGCACTCGTG
Organism: Verrucomicrobiota bacterium; assembly: GCA_018610125.1. GTDB lineage: Bacteria > Verrucomicrobiota > Verrucomicrobiia > Limisphaerales > JAHEOI01 > JAHEOI01. The sequence goes on along the minus strand of JAHEOI010000116.1, from coordinate 1,081 downwards.
GCACGAAAGATGGCATCGAGCCCCGCCACGATCTGTCGGAACCCCTCCTCTTCACCTGCCTTTAAGTGCGCCCCGGGGTGGAGCACCAAGAAAGGCAGCCCCAGATCCGTCGCGAAATGGATTTCCTGAATCAGTGATTTGAGAGATTTTTCGCGGTTCGTCGACTCTGGTCCGGCAAGATTAATCAGGTAGCCCGCATGCCCAAAGACGGCTGAAAAACGCTCCTCCGCCAGCTCGTTGGCGTAACGCTTGAGCTCATCCGGGCTCGGTCGTCGACCAAACCATTGCATGTTATTCTTAACGAAGATCTGGACAATGTCGCAACCGATCTCTTTTCCCCGCTCGAGTGCCTTCGACACCCCGCCCGCAGTCGACATGTGCGCTCCAAATCTCATCGCTTTCGTCGGTAAAATTTCAACGCGCGTTGCAGCCCCTTACCTTGGTCAATGACATTCAAAGCGAGTCCGGATCTCCCATCAATGTGCTCACACGGCTTAGCAAGCGACCGGCCGCCCCTCCGTCCAAAACCCGATGATCAAAGCTGAGTGTGAGATTGGCTTCGGTCACCGGAACGAATTTTTCCTGCGACTCATCCCAGCTCGGGACTTTCCGTCCGGCTCCCAGACCAAGGACCAATGTTTGCTCGGGCAGCGGAATCGGTGTCGCCCACGTCAGCCCAAAGGTGCCGAAATTCGTCACGGTCGCGATCGATCCGTTTGTCGCATCCTGGGGCAGCTTACGCTCCTTGGCCTGCTCGACCAGGGTATTGTAAGACTCGATCAACTCTTGAAGCGGATGCCGATCGACCTCCCGAAGAACCGGAACCAGCACGCCCTCCTCCGCTTCGACAGCCACCCCGAGGTCAATCGCCAGCGGATGGGCGATCTTATTCCCGATGAGTCGCCCCGCAAGCGCACTCCTTTCCGACAACGCTTTTCCCAATGCCCGCATCGCGTAGAGTGCGGGGCCGGGGCGCGGTTCGCATTGTTTCCGATGATTGAGAAGCGGATCCAGGCAAAAGGGCAATGCCACCGTGGCCAAGGGCCGCGTCCAGCTACGCCGCATTGCATCGGCGACCGCG
>JAHEOI010000115.1 GCA_018610125.1 Verrucomicrobiota bacterium | reverse complement strand
TGCTCATGGCCGGAATCGGATTTTGCGCCGCCCTGTTCGGAGCGCTTGTCACCTCGAGTCAGGGCAAACTTACCCTGAGCCGGCTTGGGATTCGGAACGTGGCCCGTCGCCATCGACGGAGCTTGGCAACGGTCGGGTTGCTGGCATGCGGGACCTTCCTGATCATCTCGGTGGGGTCATTCCGATTGGAGGCAGGTGGCGGCACGGAGGAACGACGCTCCGGCACCGGGGGATTTGAATTGGTCGGACAATCGACCTTGCCGGTGGTTGAAGACCTGAATACGCAGTCGGGTCGGAACTTTTTCGCTTTGAGCAAGAAAGCGATGAAGGGAGTCGATGTCGTCTCGCTGCGAATGCTCGAAGGGGATGACGCAAGCTGCCTCAATCTCAATCGGGCCCAACGCCCCCGGATACTCGGCGTCCCGGTCGACCCGATGAAGGAACGGGGTGCGTTTCGGTTCAGCAAGGGCCAATATTCGGTTGATGGAAAGACGCTCACCGGATGGGAAATGCTTGAAGCGGACCTCGGCCCCAACACGATCCCGGCCATCGGGGATCAGGCCACAATCACTTGGGCGCTCGGGAAACAGATCGGCGACGCATTGAAGTACACCGATCAAAACGGGCAGACGGTCGAGGTCAAGCTGATCGGCTCACTCGATCATAGCATTCTTCAAGGGAGTCTCCTCATTTCCGAAAAGCAATTTCAAGAGCACTTTCCGGGCGAGAGTGGCTATAGGCAATTCTTGATTGATGCCCCGAATCGCACACAGAAGGTCCAGGCATTGTTGTCCAAGGCCTTGCGAGATGTCGGATTGGAGCTGATTCCGACCCAAGAGCGCTTGCAGCAGTACAATGCGGTGCAGAATACCTACCTTTCAACCTTTCAAGTGCTGGGAGGCCTTGGCCTGTTGCTTGGGAGCATCGGCTTGGGGATTGTGGTCTTGCGAAACGTGCTGGACCGGCGTCAGGAATTGGCGGTGCTGCTGGCCGTCGGCTTCCGAGCCTCTTCGCTCAAGTGGCTGGTGCTCGTGGAGCACTGTCTGCTGCTGCTGCTTGGGCTTTTGGTCGGTGTCGTCGCGGCGGTGGTCGGGATTATTCCCGCCTTGACCCAAGAATCGGGATTGCCCCTTGGCTACCTTGGACTGAATTTGCTGGCGGTGCTCTTGAACGGGCTCCTATGGACTTGGCTCGCGACCTGGTTTGCTCTGAGAGGGCACTTGCTGGAATCGCTTCGGAATTTTTAACGGTTGCAACGAAAAAAATCCACGACAACAAACTGATAATGGCTATGAAACGGATATCGACTGCGGGAGCTTGGGCGGTTCTATTGGGCACTTCGCTGTGGGCCTTGCCGGTGTTGGCACACTCGGGACACTCGGACGACGGAAAAGAAAAGGGCAAACAGCCGCTCTACCAAAATGATTTCTCGAAGGCCAAGGTGGGCTCCGTGTCGGAAGACATCATGGTGCTCGCCGGCGACTTCGCCGTTAAGGAGGAAAAAGGCAATCGCTTTCTCGAGCTACCCGGGGAGCCGCTGGACACTTTCGGGATTCTCTTCGGACCGACCAGAAAGGCCGGTGTCACGGTTTCGGCCAAAATCATCGGCGAGGCCCGAGGACGTCGTTATCCCGCATTTGCTGTCGGTCTGAATGGATATGGCGGCTACCGTCTTCAAGTCAGTCCCGGCAAGAGGGCAATCGAGCTTTACAAAGGCGACGAAGTCCTCAAGAAAATCCCTTTTCGGTGGAAGCCTGGCACCTGGTATTCCCTCAAGCTCCAATCAAAAAAGATCGAAGGGCCCAAATGGGAGCTAAAGGGTAAAGTCTGGCAAACGGAGGCGAAGAAAAACGAAGAGCCGGATTGGATGATTCGCTTCCAGGATAAAGAGGAGCCTTACGAAGGGCGGGCCTCAATTTGGGGGATCCCGTACTCGGGAAAGCCGATACGCTTCGATAACCTCAAGGTGACCGAAGTCGGTGAATAAAGGAGATTCAGAAAGCGGTGACAAGTCACGCGCACTCCAAACGCTGGCGCGCGTAAGGGGGCGACTGCGGCTCGGGCCGGCGAGTCTGCCGTCGATTGATTCAGGGAGGAGAGGATCGGCGGGCCTGGCGATGGAGTTAATTGTGTAGATTTTGTTGGACATGGAATCCGGGGAGGCGTGAGAATTTTGGCTTTATTAGGCGTATGATGGTGAGCAAGCTTGTATGGGGCGGTCTCCTTAAGGGGGTAATCGGGATTGTAGCGCTGGGGGTGCTCAATGTTCGGGCGGCGGACGAAAAAGGCGATAGTCGGCCCAATGTCATCTTTGTTCTTGCGGATGATCTGGGATATTCCGATATCAGCCCGTACGGTGCCGAGATCGAGACGCCCAATCTCCAGCGTCTCGCTGAGGGCGGGATGCGCTTCACTCAGATGCACAACACCAGCAAGTGCTTCCCCTCGCGGGCCTGCCTTTTGACCGGTGTCTATGCCCAGCACGCATCAATGCACGACGGGCCGGGACATTTTCATCACTCGGTCTACTTTGGCGAGGTCTTGCAGCGTGCCGGCTATCGGACGCTTTTCATCGGCAAGCATCACAGCACGGATAATCCTTACAAGTGGGGCTTTGATCATTACCGCGGTCTCAGGGATGGCGCGGCCAACTATTTCAATCCCGGAAAGAAACGCCCTTCCGATCCGGGGTTGCCGGCACAGAAGCGTCGACGGCAGCGCACATTCGTCTTTGACGAGGAAGTGGTTCAGCCTTACACGCCGGAGCCCGGCTATTACAGCACCGACACTTGGACGGACTGGGCATTGGAGCTACTACGACAATACCGGAAGGAGGAGAAGCCGTTTGCCCTCTATCTGGCTTATCAAGCCCCGCACGATCCGTTACAGGCATGGCCGGAAGATATCGAGAAATACGCCGGGATGTATAAGAAGGGATACAGCGCCATTCGTGAGGCGAGATACCGTCGGTTGATTGAGTCGGGCCTGCTCGATGAGGAGAGCTATCCTTTGTCAGCGCCAACTCACCGGGATTGGGAGAGTCTCAGCCAGGAAGAGAAAGCCGATCAGGCTCGCCGGATGCAGGTCTATGCCGCGATGATCGATCGGATGGACCAGAATATCGGGCGGATTATCGATTACTTAAAGGAGCACGGGGAGCTTGAGAATACCGTGTTTATGTTTGCTTCGGACAACGGGGCCTCGGCAGAAGTGGTGCGTAAGGGGAAGGGTCCCATCGGCTCGATGACTCGTTGGGCCTCGCTCGGCAAGGATTGGGCCAATGTCGGCAACACCCCATTCCGCTACTACAAGAACTGGAGCTATCAAGGGGGCATTGCGACCCCGTTTATTGTCCATTGGCCGGGTGTTGTCCCGGCCGGCAGCCAAACCGATTATGTGGCCCACTTCATCGATCTCATGCCGACTCTGGTTGAGATTGCGGATGCCGAATATCCGGAGCGTTATAAGGATGAAACCGTTGTGCCGATGCAGGGCAAGTCATTGTTGCCGGTCCTTAAAGGAAAGGATCGCCGACGCGAAGGGCCGATCTATTGGGAGTGGCGCGGCGGCAAGGCCGTGTATCAAGACGGCTGGAAGATCATCAAGCAAGGAGACCGACCTTGGGAGCTCTATGACCTCCGCATCGATCGTAGCGAAACCGTTAACCTGATCGAATCCCACCCGAGCTTGGCTGATCGGCTCAAAGGTGAGTGGCAAACATGGTGGGAAAACACCGAGGCTTACCGCCAGGAATAGGGCCCACGCAGGCGGGTACGCTTGTCAGGATAGTACCAGAGCGGTCAGAAAGGGACTGCCGACCTTACCACCGCTGTTGCGGTAGGGACTGCACTCCGTTGCAGTCCGCTCCTGGACGTCGGGGGCCACGTCCCTATCAACCCGCTTTTTCTGCGTGGGCCGTCGGGGCTGACACCTTCGCCGGCTCAATCCGGTCGATTCGGTAAGAGCGTTTCTTTCCTTCGGTTTCGAATTCGACTTTGTCACCGACTTGGTGATTCAGCAGCGATTGGGCAAAGGGGGTTTGATAGCTGATGATGTTCTTGTCGACATCGGAATCCCAAGCACCGAGGATGGTGTAGGTCTGCTGCTTGCCGGTTTTGGTATCGGTTACCTGGACTTGGCAGCCGATGCTGACAACATCCGTGCGTGGGTTTTGAAAGTCGGTGCCGCGAGCCCGAACCAGTTGAGTTTCCATCTCCGATTTGGTGCGCATGAGGATCTTTTGGTTCTCTTTGGCCGCTTTGTACTCGTGATTTTCGCGAAGGTCCCCATGGCTTCGGGCAATCGCGATCTCCTTGGAGTTTTCAGGGATGCGCCTCTCGACCAAGTCTTTGTATTCCTTCTGACGTTGTTCGAGGCTTTCCCAAGAGACAACAAGCTGGTCATCCTGGCGATTATTATCGCCTGAGACCAACGATTGCGCCGCCGGAAAGTGCTTGACGATCCTTGCCAAAAGAGAGCGCTTGTCCATGTCATCAAAGCACGAGGAAAACTGCAGCGCTCGGGTCAGATCTTTAATAACGTCGATTTCGGCGGACTCGGCGAGCTCGACCACCAGGTTTTCATCTTCCATGATCAAGTCCGGGAGGCGATTTGGCTTACGCTCACTGAATTGGTCCCGCTCGATCGCCGATAACATGGCTCGGAAAACTTCCGGACCGAGGACATCGGCAAAGGTGTCCGACCGATTTTTTGCCAGCCACAGGAGGAGGTCGCTACTGGCTTGGTGCTGACTCACCAACCGATTGAGCTGCTCCTTCACTTGGTCGAGATAGCCCGCCTGCTCCAGCGACTTGACGAATTCGCCACAGACGCGAGCCGGCATCTTGTTCAAGCTCTCCAGCAACGCCTCATGCCAATCGTCGGGACGGAATTGCTTGAATGCTTCCAATGCCTCCTTCTGTTTGGATACCGGAAGCTTGGGAAGGACATCCTCGAGCCCGGCATAATCCCGCCAGAGGGTCTGTGTCGTAACCTGCTCCTCTCCCACAGCCGGGACCGAGCATCGTCGCCGGACTTCGTCGCGAGCCAATATCGCTTCGAGGGCTAAAGCGGTTTGAGTGCGTTGATGCGAATAAATCTCGGCATTGAGCTGATCGATCACTTCTTGACCGGCAGTCTTTGGGTCCTCAAGCTCCTCCAAGCTCTTGAGAAACTCCCCGACGACCGCGAGGCGCGCCTTCAATCCCTTGGCATCCCGGAAATTACGCATTAGGCGCTCCTGCAGCGGGACAGCTTCCTCCTGGTAGATGATCGGTTGCGATTTCTTGACCGGAATCTGGAAATGGCCGCTCTTCTTCAATTCCTTCTTGGCCACGTCCCACCACTTTTTCCAGTCATCGGTGATCACGTCAGGGGTCAAGACTTGTTGAATTTGCTCAACGGTGGCCTTGCCTCCGTGGCTCTGCAGGACTAGCTTGATCAGCTCGGCATGATTGACAGCGGCCATTTCACGAAGAGACGAGAGATCACTCACCTTGCGCGCAAGGATGTGATCGGGCGAGATCGGCTTCAGCAGGTCCGCGGCGAAGGAGAGGTCCATCGTATGATTCGGCTTCGATGGGAAATCGACGGTCAAGGTCCCCGCCACGGTATCCACCGTCGTGATTTTCCCACACCCCCAGCTTCGGTGCAGGCAAAAGCCGTCGGTGGCCAACTGCTCGACCGGCTCGACCTGTTGGCGTGTCAACTTACCTGATGCCACCAGTCTCTCTAGCTCTTCTCTCATAGGATGCTATCAATTTGCGACTTAATTTCAGTACCAATATAATAGAATAAAGGCGTGGACGACCCCTTACCAAGAGAAATCGCCGCCCGTATCCTGTTGCAACGCGAAAGGCGTTCTCGTTATCTGCAACGGCTCCTGGAGGAACAGCTCACCAACACGGCGTTTAGAGGTCCAGATCGCCATCTTATCCAAGAACTTACATACGGTGTGGCCCGATGGCAACGAGCACTTGATTGGCTGATCGAGCGAAAGACGCATGGGCGCTCTGTGAAGATGGCTGCCCGGGTGCTTCTCCGCTTGGGCTTGTACCAGCTCTTTTGGTTGAGTCGGGTTCCGGACCACGCAGCGATCCATGAGACGGTGGCCGTAAGCAAACGGCTTGGCTATCGCTCGCTATCGGGGTTTATTAATGCGGTGCTTCGGGGTTATCTCCGAGAACGCGATGCCACTTTGGAGCGGCTGGAGGCGCTAAAGGAGTCGCATCCCGCAGTGGGATACTCCCATCCCGATTGGTTATGGGAACGTTGGCGAGGGCGATGGGGAAAAGCAAGAGCACGACGGCTGATGGAGTGGAACAATAAGCCTCCGCCGACCTATGCCCGTGTCAACCGACTTCGGACGGACCACTCCGCGCTCTTGGCCCGGTGGGAAACCGAAGGAGTGGCCTGGGCGACACATCAATGGGATTGGACAGGACCGGATCCGATGTATGAGCTGACGTCGCATCCCCCCTTGACGGATTTACCCAGTTTCAGGGAGGGCTGGTTCGCCATTCAAGATCCGAGCACCTTGTTGGCCGTGGAGCTGCTCGCCCCCAAGCCGGGCGAATGCGTATTGGACCTCTGTGCTGCGCCGGGGGGCAAAACCGCGCTGATCGCTCAGCGTATGGAGAACCGCGGGAAGATTGTCGGGTACGACGCCAATGCGGAACGATTGCGCCAGCTTCGGGAAACGGTGAGCCGATTGGGCGTCGAGTGCGCTCAGATCACTGAGGCCGCCGACTTGATGCCTCGAAAGCGGTTCTATCATGGTATCTTAATCGATGCCCCGTGCTCGAATACGGGCGTGATGCGCCGTCGGGTGGATCTTCGATGGCGGTTAACCCCAAAGGAGCTTATACAGTTGCAGCAGGATCAACTTGAGCTGCTTGGAAGTGCGGCGGACCAGGTCCGCCTCGGAGGCGCGGTGGTGTACAGCACCTGTAGCCTTGAACCGGAAGAGAATCGTGAGGTCATTGAGCAATTTCAGCGCGAGCATCCCGATTATCGACTTGAGGCGGTCCGTGAGCTAAGCCCGTTCGAGAATGGCGTCGATGGCACCTTCGTCGCAAGGCTGACCCGCGAAACGTGATGATCGGCCGCGGGTAGCACTGTCAGCCCGATAGGGACGTCGTCCCCGACGTCCGGGAGCGGACTGCAACGGAGTGCAGTCCCTACCGCAACGGCGGAGGTAGGGTCGGCAGTCTCCTTGCCGACCTCAACCTCTTTTGGCCGGCACCTACTTAATAAGGCGCAAATCGTGCTTGGCGTCACCTGATTTGAAGTCTATTCTCGGCATGGAAGGGTGAGCTTGGCATTCCCGAAAGCGGTGAGAAACGGCTTGAAATCGCCCTGAATAGCACGAATATTGTTGCTGATAAGACAAATTTAGGAAACTATGGCTGATTTTGAGAACAAGTACCCGGATAACGCTCCAGGCAAGTATTACGTGGATGACCAATGCATTGATTGCGATTTGTGTCGTGAGACAGCGCCATCGAATTTCACGCGGAACGAAGAAGGGGGTTATTCCTACGTTTACAAACAACCTGAATCGGCCGAAGAGGAAGAGCAGTGCCAAGAGGCGATGGAGGGTTGCCCGGTTGAAGCAATCGGGGATGATGGGGCCGGCGAAGGTTAGGGTCTGTAAAGAAGTAAGTGTGTCATTTGCTGGAGCCAATTTTGGTTTCTGGCGAGGCACGATGAAGGAGCAT
>JAHEOI010000114.1 GCA_018610125.1 Verrucomicrobiota bacterium | reverse complement strand
CGCCCGAAAGACACCTTGTATCGGTTGCAGGGCTGAACCGGCGAGATTACGGGAACCGGGGGCTCGCACGATCCGGTCGTTCCCCACCTCAAGGTCCAGCTTGCCCAGGGTGAACCGTCCCGGCTGCGCACCCGCGGCGGCCATGGCGTCGGTCGTGTAATAAAGCCTTTCGGGAGGGAGTAGCCGGTGCATGGCCCGAAACAGTGGGGGAGAGAGATGGATTTGGTCGGGTATCAGGCTGACGGTCAGGCCCGGTGTGTCCCAGACACGCCAGAGAATGTTGTCGGATCGGTCGAGCTCCTTGGGGCATCCGTTTCCCAGGTGCGTGAAACCGGTCGCGCCGGTCTTGACGGCTTCTTTCAGGCGCGTGGCCGAGGCATTGGTGTGACCAAGGCTGACGGTGACCCCATGACGAACAGCGCTATGGATCGTCTCGAGTGAACCGTGCCGCTCCGGTGCCAAGGTGATCATTAACGGATCGTCGTGCACAATCGCCTTGAGCTCGTCGATATCGTTCGGGGACGGATCCCGCATATGCTCCGGATCGTGGGCGCCGTGAAATCCCGGCTCTTCAGAAAGGAAAGGCCCCTCGATATGCCATCCGAGGATTGACCGACGCAATCGCTCGGACTTCTCGCGCATCCCGCGATAGTGCTTTAAGCGCTTCAAGAGCCGGGGCCATGAATCGGTGATTAAAGTGAGCAAAATCCGAGAGCATCCGGCGCGGGTTAGTGCTTCAACCGCCTCGGTCAGCCCATCCAATGAGACATCATCTTGCTGAAAGTCGATCCCGCCGAAGCCGTTTATCTGAAGGTCCAACAGCCCGGGGGCCAGCCAACGTCCCCTCGCTGCGGTCTCGCTCGCCGACTCGATTGAGGTGATCGATTCCGAGCTCCGGTGGACGCGAATTGGGCTGCCGCTCTCATAGTGGCGTCCGGCGATCTGCTGCGCGCTCATAAATGGTTGAAAAGCATTTTTTGGCTTGAAAATGGCCCGATACGTGATTGCATAGGCCGTTTACGAATCGATATCCTAGCTTGGGAGAGAGGATCCGAGGCAATTAAAAAATACGAGATAGTTGGGAAAGAATCATTGCTGCATGTCGAATACGCATTTAGAGCAAGGGGATAGCTCGGCTCAAACCTTTAAGGTGGAATCGCTGACTGTTCGCGTTCATCGGGACACGGACGCGTTGGCGGAAGCGATGTCGGGAGATGTTCAAGTCTACCTGCGGGAGATCCTCGAGAAGAAGGGGAAGGCATCGGTGATGCTGGCCACCGGGAACTCTCAAATTGAGTTTCTGAAACGTCTCGTGGAACGGGGAGGCATTGATTGGTCACGGATTTCCCTATTTCACATGGATGAGTATCTGGGAATCGACTCGAGCCACCCCTCAAGCTTTCGCCGATACCTCCGGGAGCGAGTCGAAGAGATGCTGCATCCGCGTGTCTTTCACTATCTGGAGGGGGACTCTTCATTACCGCTCTCCGAATGCGACCGCTACAGCCGCCTTTTGCAGGAGAACCCGATCGACCTCTGCTGCCTTGGCGTGGGCGAAAACGGCCATCTGGCCTTTAACGACCCGCCTGTAGCCGATTTTAACGATCCGTACCGGGTGAAATTGGTCAAGCTCGACCGGGCTTGCAAGCAGCAACAGGTGAGTGAAGGCCATTTCCCCGACCTGGACTCGGTCCCACCTTATGCCATGACGGTGACCATTCCCGGATTGTGCGCCGCCGGGAAAATGATTTGTATCGCTCCGGAAGCCCGGAAGGCTGAGGCGGTCCGAGATGCCCTTCAAGGTCCGGTAAGCACAGCATGCCCGGCATCGATACTCCGCCATCAAGCCCATGCGAGCCTTGAGCTCGATCCCGCCTCGGCCAGGTTGTTATCCAAACCCTAGCCGAGATTGCTACCGTTCTTCTCAGAAATTCTTGCACCCCATTTGAGCCGTAGACTGGCTGTAGCCGCAAGCTTCGCTTGGTCTGAGGCAAAACGCGTCGCTAGCGGTTGAACGATTGCGCGAAGTCCTCGTTTGAGAGCTCGACCACCTTTTTCCGTCCGTAGTTCGAGCTCGCGCTCAATTCCTGCAGTTTTTGCTCGTAAGCGTGGCTGTCGAGGGGGAGGTCGATCGACTGATCCATCAAAGAGGAGTACAAGAGGACATTGGCCAGCTCGATTGACTGTAGCCCGTCTGCGCCGGGAGCAATCAGCGGTTCGCCATCGAGGATGGCGTTGACGAAGTTTTGCATTAATTGAGCATGCGCTCCCACCGCGTTTTGGAAAGGAATATCGGCGTACCAAACGTCGGGTTTATGGAATCCGACCTTGGCCTGCTTACTGAACTCGATCATGTCGACTTCGTTGCGGGTAAATGTCAGCTTATTGTTCTCCAAGACCAATTTACCTTGCGTGCCGGCGATCTCGAAACGGTTGCTGCCGGGGGCCTCTCCGGAGGAGGTGACGAACACCCCCGTGGCCCGATTCGGGTATTCGAGGTAGGAAGTGACGTTGTCTTCGACCTCAATGTCGTGGTAGCGCCCGAGATCACAGAAGCTCCTGACTCGAGAGGGCATTCCGCAAAGCCATTGAAGTGTGTCCAAGTTATGGAGGCATTGATTGATCAGGACGCCGCCTCCTTCTCCCTTCCATGTCGCACGCCAGCCGCCGCTTTGATAATATGCCTCCGTTCGATACCAGTCGGTGATGACCCAATTGATACGGACGATCTCGCCCAGCTCGCCGTCTTGAATCAATTTACGGATCTTTTGGTAGCGCGGCTCGATCCGCAACTGGAACATCGCTGCGAAAACCTGGCTTGGGTGTTTTCGGTGGGCTTCAATCAGCCGTTCCGCGTCGGCCTTGTGTGCGGCGATCGGCTTTTCGACCATGATATGCAGCCCGTTCTCGAGAGCGGCAATACCGAGCTCCTTGTGCTGATAATGGGGAGTGGCGATGATCACGGCGTCAACTTCCCCCGAGCGGATCAGCTTCTCACCATTGTCGAAAATCTTCAGTGGCTTGTAGGATTCCAATTTGTGAGGAGAAGTGCTGCAAACAGCGGTCAGCTCACACCGACTCACTTTGTTATTCAAAAGGTAATCCGCATGGTACTTCCCCATGTTCCCCATTCCGATGATCCCAACGCGTATTTTGTCACTCATGGCGCAGTCTTGATTGCTCGTTTAGCTCGCGTACCTTATTAATTGCGAAATGAGTTTAAGAAGAGTCGGAGGATTTTTCAACTCGTGAAACGGAGAAGAAAAGTGATCTACGTCGGGAGCGGGCTTGTCGTGATGATTTTGGTCGGCTTGATTGCCATCTTGTGGGCGGGCCCGAGGGGGACAGGTTTGGCTGGGATTAAGCGGACCATTCGCATGCGATTCCCAGCCGTCAGGCAAATGCCTCCGCAAGAGCTTAAGGAGTGGCTGGCGTCCCCGACCAATTCAAGGCCTCAGCTACTCGATGTCCGGCAATTACCCGAGTATTCGATCAGCCACCTGCCCGGAGCGAAGCGGATCGATCCCAGGGCCACGACAGATTCCATTTTGAGTGAGATTGATACCAACCGCCCGGTGGTCGTGTACTGCTCTGTCGGTTATCGCTCGTCACGCTTGGCCACTCAACTGATCGATTCCGGATTCACTAATGTGGTCAACTTGGAAGGGTCAATCTTTGAGTGGGCGAATAAGGGGTTTGAGCTGGAGGGGACCGACGGGAAATCAACCAATAAGGTGCATCCATATAGCCCTGCTTTCGCTCGGATGCTCAAACCGAAGTATCGGGCCGACGCCAAAGCAGTCGAATAGCAAAGCAGTCGAATAACAAAGCAGTCGAATAACAAAGCAGTCGAATAGCCGTATCGGTGAGCGACTCAATGTCGCCGTCGACTCTGGCGGGAAGGAAGAGAAGGAGTTTACTCGGGAAGAGCGCGAAGGGACGAGGCGGCGCCCTTTAAAAGGGAATGATGTAAGCCAGAGCCGGCGTTAAAATGAGAGACGGGAGATAATCGCCGAGCTCAATGCGGTAGCCCCCGAGGATGATGAGGGCGACCCCGCAAAAGAGGAATCCAAGCACTCCATGCACAGGATCGGCCAAGGAGTGTGCTTCCAGAAATGGGGAAAGCTGCCAGCTTATCAGGCTTAATGTTCCCTGGTAAGCCAAGACCGGTAGTGCCGCCGCAATAGCGCCCCATCCCATCGTGGCCACAAAGTCCATCGTGGCCAAGCCATCCATCACAGCTTTGATTGCCAATGGTTTGAAGTCATCGGCAAGCCCGTCTCGGATAGCCCCTGGGATTGCCAAAGGGCCGAGACAAAACAGAAGCGCCGTGGTTTTGAAGGCGGTCCCGACGGCGTTGCGATCGGTCCGGTTTGAATCAAGGCTCTGCTGAGCGAATTGGCCGAGGTGATTGAGCTGCTTTTGAATCCGGAAGAAGCGACCGATGAGGCGGCCCACGCTCAATCCGATCAACAGAACGAACAGATCCTTGAAGAGAGTGGCAAAATTGCCCGCGTCTGCGAGACTCGTCCATAGGGTGTGAAAACCAAGGACGATGAGGCAAAACCCGAGTAAGGTTTTGATGGTGTACTGATAGCCGGTCGGGACCCGATAGGGAGTAAGAACAGCGACCATCCCTCCAAGCAGGATCAGGGCGGCGTTGAGCAAGGTGCCGATCATGGCGGTAGGGAAACATGGAATTGCAGGCCAAAGCAAAAAAATCTCATTGAAATTCGGGCGATAACACGGCAAGGTGTAATTGCTGTGGGTGACAGCGACCCATTTGCTCGATCTTATCCGATCGGCAGTGCGGCAACGACCACCTGCGGGAGCGCCGCGAAGAGGCGCTTAAGAAGTTGAACGGGGCGTGGCGTAGCCTGGCTAGCGCGCGTGGTTCGGGTCCACGAGGTCGAGAGTTCAAATCTCTCCGCCCCGACCATTCTTTTTTTGACACGATTTCTGTGCGTTCAGCATAGACGTAGACACGAATCCGACACAGTAGAGAACTGGACAAACTGGACACATTGGGCAGTGGAATATGGCAAGGACGTGTGAGTTAACAGGTAAGGGCTCAATCAAGGGTCGCAGGATTATTCGTAGCGGTAAGCCGAAGAAAAAGGGCGGCATCGGGACCCACATCACGAAGACCACGAAGCGTCGATGGATGCCGAATCTGCAAAAAGTCAAGGCCGTCGTGAATGGGGAGACTCGGTACGTTCAGGCCTCAACGAAGGCTATTAAAAAGGGGCTCATTGCCAAACCGCCGAAACGGAAGCACTTAGCCAAGCAAAGTGCCACTAGTTGAGCCATAGCTGAGCGACAAGGAAGCAAAGCGGTTACAAGTCATCGCACTCCACACGCTTCGCGAGGCGTTTCTACGTTAATGCGCACAAATGGCTCGTTCCCAAGGGAGTGCTATCCAAGAAATCTCCGGCGTTCCCTTCCGCGAAACGGAAAATCAGCGAGCTCTGGTCAGGCATGGTTAAATGAATGCTACCAAAGGCCTCGATGATCCACATGGTTCGAACGGAATGGTCTGAAACCACGGCTCGCTAACGTTTGCCTTTAATTTGGTGGGCTGAGGCCCGCTTCATTTCCAGCTCGGCATCCCGCTTCTTCATGTCTTCGCGTTTATCCGCTTTGATCTTCCCTTTGCCAACGCCGAGGGCGACCTTGACCTTCCCGTTTTTCCAATATAGGTAAAGCGGAACCAAGGTGTTCCCTTTGATCGAAGTCAAGCCGAAGAGCTTTCGAATTTCGCGTTTATGCAGCAACAATTTTCGCTTGGCCTTCGGCTCATGGTTGTAGCGGTTCCCGTAAAGGTACTCGTCGATGTGGGCGTTGTACAGAAAAACCTGTCCGTCTTCCACGCGGGCAAAGGCACCCGCAATTTGTCCGCGCCCTTCACGCAGCGACTTGACTTCGGTCCCCCGTAAGACCAATCCCGCTTCGAAGGTCTCAACAATCTCGAAATCGCGTCTGGCTTTCGGATTCTTAAGGATCTCTGTCACTACGGATCAGGTGCTTTCAGTTACTTGAAACGAATCTCCTTCTTGCCTCTCCGGCAATTCCGCAGCCTCGCCTTTTTCCAGTGGCTCCCAACCTAGCTTGTCTTCAATGATCTCTCGAAGGGCGATGTCGGCGAATCCATAGTTGGCCGCATCCTCAATCAATGGCTTGCTTGTCTGGCTGCCGCCTTCATTGAGCTGACGCACGCGTCTTGAGACAATATTGACCAACGTGTTCGCGCTACCGATTTTCCTGAGTGCTTGTCTAACGTATTCCGGGCTCAAGGCTTACCTTCCTTTATTCGTTTCGTTTAGGCCGTTGACTAAAGCGTATTCAATATGACCGACCAATCGGTTTGATGCAACTGGAAGGGGGAAATGAATCAATAATCCGGCCATCACCCGTCTTGCAGTGTGGTCGGCAGATTCCCCTCGTCAGCGTTTTGGGTGTAGGCCCGGATAATGTCGTGGCGACGCAGTACTCCGATCAGCTTTCGAGGATTATCACGGGACACAACCGGGATTCGTCCGACTTCTTGCGCTCCGAGTGCCAATAAGGCGTCATGGATGGATTGGTCCGGGTAGGCGACAACCACCGAGCGGGTGGCAACGGTGCCGATTGGGGCGGACTGCTTATTGTAGCGATAAGCCTTTTCGACGTCCCCAACGGTGACAACCCCTTCAAGCTCGCCGGCGTCATTGACCACCGGGAATCCGCGATGGTCCGATGTCTCGAAACGCTTCCAAAGGTCCGCTACCCGCATGCTTGCCGGCACGGTCGGGAAATCGGTCGTCATGACATCCCCGACCGAAACCCGGCGCATGATGTTCTCGGAATCCTCGGTCGGCAGGCTGACTCCGGCACGATGGACCTTCTTGGTGTAAATACTCTCTCGATAGAGACCTTGAGCGATAACGGTGCTGATGACCACTCCCAGCATCAATGGGAGGATGATTTTGTAGTCACCGGTCAATTCAAAT
>JAHEOI010000113.1 GCA_018610125.1 Verrucomicrobiota bacterium | reverse complement strand
TTGCTCGCACAAAAATTCGGCTAAGGCGCACCGGCCAACAGACTCCTCACTTCCCAATAGCTGGTCGATATACTCGACACTTTCAGGCTGGGCAAGGCACTGTTTGACTTGATTTTGTCTTAACATGCCCCCACTGTGCCCAGTGATATCGAATTTGTCCCGCGAAAAATTCCGGGTTAAGGGCAGCGCTAGCGGCGTTGATTGTAAGAATCGACCGAGTATTTCGTCTCGGAAAGGCTGCGACATCGATCGAGGAGGGCGCCTTCGAGGCGAAGCGGCTTCCAGGAGGCGGAATCACGGAATGCAGTGACTTGGGCGACGGCCTCTTTCCAGGTGTTTTTAGGGATTGGCGGAGGGGGTTGAATCGAGCCTTGGATCAGCAAGCCGAGTCGGGTGCGTCGTTGGGCGGCTCCTCCCACCTTGCGGTTCTGCCAGAGGAGATCGAATTGCTCAGCACCGACAAAACATTGTCCCGGTCCTTCGGTGTCGACCGCCGGCGCCAGTTCGGCATTCAGGTCAAGCAAGCGGAACGCGGCCCGCATCCATTCATGGAGGCGCTGGTAGCTATCCGGGGCTTTCAGGTGGTACCACGGATGAGATGGAGGGAAGACTAGGCTATAGGTCCAATCATTGTCGTGGGGAACCAGCCCGCCACCGGTCGGTCTGCGGATGAGCGGTCTGAGCGAGGTGGTGCGGGCGATCTCGGCATAGTTTTGAAAGTAACCGAAGGTGGCGGCGGGGCTATCCCACGTATAAAACCGGAGGACCGGGCATCCGAGGTGCGAAGCGTTTTCCAGGAGGGCTTCGTCGATCGCCATGTTCCATGGCGGTGATTCGTTGTCGGTCTCCAGCCAATACCAGCTCAAACCAGCTCAGGTTCTTCGATTTTTTGAGAAGGCCCTGCGATCGATTGAGGAATCCCGTTCCGGTCTTCGGGATATTCGAAGACCTCGCCTTCAAAATTCCGGATAAGCACCCGATCGTTGTCTCGCCGTAAGACATACTCGGGGTTGACCGGAACCTTACCTCCTCCTCCGGGGGCATCGATGACATATTGTGGCACGCCGTATCCGGTGGTATGGCCGCGCAGACTTTCCATGACCTCAAGTCCGCGGCGAACACTCGAGCGGAGATGGGAGGAGCCCGCAATCAGGTCGCATTGGTAGACGTAATAAGGTTTTACGCGGCACATGAGCAGCTTATGGGAGAGTGCCCGCATCACGGCTGGATCATCGTTGATCCCCTGGAGGAGCACCGACTGGTTACCGAGCGGGACTCCCGCGTCGGCCAAACGTTCCATCGCCTCCTTGACTTCCACCGTTAATTCCGTGGGATGGTTCGCGTGAACGCTGATGAACAGCGGATGGTAGCGGCGCAGCATCGCGCAAAGCTCCGGGGTAATCCTTTGCGGCAGAAAGATCGGTATCCGTGTGCCAATGCGCAGGAATTCGAGATGAGGGATGTCTCGAAGACGACTCAGCAGTGATTCGAGCTTTCGATCACTGAGGAGAAGGGGATCGCCGCCGCTGAGGAGGACATCCCTTACTTCCGGGTGTTGTTTAATGTACTCGATTTGCTTGTCGAAGCGAGGATGAAAATCGTATCCGGTGGCATTGCTGACCATACGCGATCGAGTGCAATAGCGACAATAGGCCGCACACCGATCGGTAACGAGGAAGAGAACACGGTCCGGGTAGCGGTGGACCAATCCTTCGACCGGTGAATGCGAATCTTCTCCGCACGGATCAGGCACCTCCCAGGACGCGGTGTGGGTCTCTTCGACTCGTGGGATGACTTGCCTCCGAATGGGACAATCCTCATCATTGAGGTTGATGAGGTTAAAGAAATACGGTGTGATGGCCATGGCGAGCTTTTTACTGGTCAGCTCGGCTCCTTGACGCTCTGCCGGTGTCAGGTGAGGGAGCAGGCGCTCAAGGTGCTTTAACGTGGTAATGCGGTGCTGTAGTTGCCAACGCCAGCTATGCCAATCGGAGTCCGCCACCTCTCGCCAATAGCCGCGATCGGCTGACCGGAATCGCTTGAGGGTCTCCATCCGGTCGTGGAATGCGGGATCGCGGCTGTCAGCCAAATCTCCTGTACTATCCATTAAAATCAACTATAGGGGGCACGGTAGCGGTGTCAAGTTTCAGCGGGGTCACGATTGACGCCTCGAACCGGCCAATTCCATTTGGGCGAGCCGGCAGGATGCGACTACCAGGTGTTTTGACCAGGCCAGTTAACGGCGGGGAGCCGAGGCTGCCTGTTTGCCGGAGGGAGGGGCGGATCCGTCGTTCGGAGTGGAAAGCGAGTTTCTGCTTTGACGAGCGAGGTTTGAAGAACGCTCCTGCCATGCTTGCTTCGCCTTGGCGCGTCTTTGATCCAAGCGGTTCAATTGCTTGACGGTCTTGCGTTTCAACGTGGTGATGCCGGTGTATGGGAGCACTTTCGTAATCGCGGCGTATCCGGACGAGCCAAGCTTATTGAGGTAGGATTTCAGGACCGTCCGATATTCTCGAACGATAGGGGCCAGCTCACGCGGCGACTTATGTTCCAAGAGCACAAGCTGAGTGAGCGTTTCCTTAATGATCGCCTCTTGCACCTTGCGATCCATCTTGCCGATCAACTTCTGGAGGGTAAGCTGCGTCTGGACGGGAGACTTATCCTCGCTTGGCCTAAGCTTCACGGTCGGCTGCAAGATCTTGTCGAGCTTTTTAAATGCCGCCATCGCCGGGTAAGTCTTCCAATTGGTCTGGCCGGTGAACTGAGCGAGCACCAATGCCCACCATTTTTCCACCTCGAGGAGGGATTCAAAGTGCGGCTTGAAGGCTTTGAGAAAGGCGGTTTGCCAGTTGAGGCATTGTCCAAGCCGATCGATGAAGGAGATCATGCAAATGGGTCCGTTTTTAAGCTGGAGCAGGCGTCTGACGAAGAGGTGAGCGGAGGTCCGATAAAGCTTGGGCGAACCATCGTCAGTGAGGAATCCGGGCTCGGGGTTGCTTAACTCATTGAAGGTAAATGGAGAGCCTTCAGTCAGCGTTTTACGGACCTGGAACAGCGGGTCACCTTTCCGCTGATTGATGTTGGTATGGGAGTCGGGATGTAACAAAAGCCCTGAAACCGTTTCCCGCTGCAGGTAGCGGGCGAGGCCTTCGAGGAGCCACGTCGGGATCTCGGTCGATCGGGCACCCACATTTCGATTGGCCCGTTCCAAAAGGAGGGTCTTAATGATCGCTTTTCTCAAAATGGCGGTCTCGATCGTGCTTGGTATTCTGACTCTGTAGAGCCATCCATCGGAAAAATGGTCGCTGGAAATGACGACCGGCTGGTCGGCGGAGCGCTTTCCAGGGACAATGGTGAGATAGACTTTGGCCTTTTGGGATGGATTGAAGAGATGAAGCGATCGAAAAAGCTCTTCTTTAATACGCTCACATGAGGCCGCCAAGAGCTGCGGTCGTAAGTGGATGAAATTCTGCGAACGGGTTTTTTTATCCGATTTGGAGCTCTCCTTGATTGGCGGGTGAGAATGGCCAAAGACGATGAACTTGCGGCTCTTGCTCCGAATCGCGACGAAGTCGGACGCGGCATGCGTTGGCCACGGAGACGCTAAAACGCCGGCCAGTATCCCGACGGTAACGAGACGCATCAGATGCGTGATTGACCGCCGTAGGGCCCTTAGCGGAATTACGGGGTGGGGAATGCGGACTGGGCGGGCCTCAAGCACCGTTTTTCCGGCCATTTTCATCCTCGAAGGATCGTTTTTCCTTTGGAAATCAAGGTGGTTGGGAATGATTCCTTGTTTGCGAGGCGTCGACAGATAACATTGGATGCGGCCAAGTGGTTTTGAAGAACCTCATGCCTTGGCGGTTTGAGGCAACGCCTCGCTAGGATGAATCCGAGGAACCTGAGGAGCCCGATGTGGATCCGGAACCGTTCCCGCCGGAGGAGCCTTTGCTTTCGCCTCCATCTGAGGAGCTTTGCGTGCTGCTTGAGGAAGACTCTTTCGATTCCGACGATCCCGAAGCGCCTTCCGATTCCTTCTTGGCCTTTTCTTTGTACGATTCGCTGCGGTAATCGGTCGCGTAGAACCCGCTGCCACGGAACAGAAACCCGGCACCTCCGCTGATTAACCGTTTGACCGAGCCTCCGCACTGTTTGTTGGATTCCCCCGACTCGCCCACCTCCATCGGACAGGTTTCAAGCGGCCGGCTACTGATCGACTGAAAGTACTCGAATTGGCTCCCACATTTGTTGCAAACGTATTCGTAAGTCGGCATAAGCTTCCTTTTTAATAACCGGTCTTGCGCCAAAATGCAAGTAAGGGCTGCCGGCTATGGGGCTTGGGGATCGCTCGCGGAATCGCAATTGGGCCCCGTTTGGCTTCGGTGCTGGTTGGCCGGATTCTCCATGACGGATCGGAGATACTGCGGATAGATGAGGCGGACTCCCATTTTATCCGTCCATTTCCTCAGCCCTTCATCGGCCGAAAGCATCGTGGCATCAAGCTCATAGGCAAGCAAGAGCACATCGACATCTTCACAGCTATCCAGGATACCGCGGCGTAGGGCCTCGCGATATCGGTCGCGGAGCTTATTGATGACGGTTCCGACGTCATGGGTCTCCGTGAGGTCCCGGCTCATTCGGGCATGCTCTTCAGCGATCCGGAGTCCGCGATCGATCCGCATCCGGACTTCCTCGATCAATTCGAACAGCAGATTCCCGGGTAACATCAGATTGTACTTCCTTGGAGAGCGAATATGAATAACGCCTTGAAAATCGGCGGCGAGGGGGGTGTCGAGCTCTCGCAGCGTCAGGAGCTCTTGGTAGACCGACCTCGGCATGTAGAATGTCGCGTTGGATCGCCGGGCCAATCCCAAAAACACCCGAATCGCTTCGTAGGGATCGCTGGAAAATTGTTCATATACATCGGGATTCGTTAAAACACTTGTTTCCAGTACGAATCGCTCCATAGTCCGCTATGACTCTCTGTTACCGGGTTGAAGGAGAGGTGATTGGCCCTCCATGGGGCTCAACTCATCTGACAATTGTTGTCTGGTACGTTGCAAACCGAGGAAAAGTGTTTCATGGAGTTGCAAGGGATCTCAAATCTTTTTTGCATTCGTCAGCGGAGATCGTGATTGTTAAAGGAAGAATTGGCTGTGAGCGAGAAGAACGATGAAAGGGATTGATCAGGCGTTGGCCGAGCCATTAGTGCGTCAGGCGTTGGTTGAGGATGTCGGAAATGGGGATGTGACAACCTTGGCCGTCGTTCCCGACTCACTCCGAGCAAGGGCGGTGATGGTCGCAAGGGAACGGCTTACGGTGGCGGGGCTCCAGCTAGTTGAGCGCGTTTTCGCGCAGCTCGATGGCGACGTTACGGCTCGCCTGATGGTCAGCGACGGGACCACAGTCCAAGCAGGCGAAAACCTGATCGAGATCAGCGGGAGTGCTCGAGTCATTTTGACAGGCGAGCGCACGGCATTGAATTTCGTGCAGAGGCTCTCCGGGATTGCGAGCTTAACCCGTCAATTTGTCGATGCGGTTGCGGGCACTCGCGCGAGCATCTTGGATACGAGAAAGACGACGCCGGGTTGGCGGCGACTTGAAAAGTATGCGGTGTCTTGTGGCGGTGGCCAAAATCATCGCGAGGGACTGTTCGACCAAGTCCTAATCAAAGACAATCACTTGCTGGCTATTCGAGGCAATACAAGCCGTCCGATCTCCGAGGCCATTCGTCGGGCTCGGGATAGCTATCCCGACCTGAAGGTTGAGGTGGAAGTCGAGGATCTTTCTCAATTTCTGGAAGCGGTCGAGGCGGGAGCGGAGATCGTTCTGGTCGATAATATGTCGATCGAGGAGATGACCGAGGTAGTTGAGCGCAACCAAGGCCGTGTCAAGATCGAAGCCAGCGGAGGCATTGGCTTGGCCAACGCGGCCGCAGTTGCAGCCACCGGAATCGACGCGATTTCCGTCGGCGCTTTGACCCATTCCGCTCGCGCGGGTGATGTCGCCTTGGACTTTTTGCCGAACGGGCAAACAGCTTAGAGAAGAGTAAACGCAGGCTCGATCCGAAAAGGGATCGACCGGGATTCGCCGGACTTGATTGCATGAGCATTGACTCGGAAATCTTACGGGCCCTTCGTGGGGCGGGAGCGACCGGAGTGGGCGGAGCCGAGCTGGCCAAGCAGCTTGGGGTAAGCCGTGCTGCCATATGGGCCCATATTGAGGAGCTGAGATCGGCCGGCTATGAGATCGAAGCCAGCCCTCACCATGGGTACAAGCTCTTTTCGGTGCCGGACAGGCTTCATGCCGACGATCTCCTGTCCCGAATCGCTCCCGTCGACGTGATTGGACGCGATATAAAAGTCTTTCAAGAGACGACCTCAACGAACGACATCATTGATCGGCTGGCACGGGACGGGGCGCAAGAAGGAGTGGTGGTGTTTGCCGAATCGCAGACACAGGGGCGTGGGCGGCTCGGTCGCAACTGGATCTCTCCATCCGGAAAGGGGGTCTGGTTTTCAGTGCTATTGAGACCGGCACTTCGTCCTCAGGCATTCACCCAGTTAACGATCTCGGCAGCTACCTCGCTTGCCCGTGCAATCCGGGAGCAGCTCGATATCCAATGCGAGATTAAGTGGCCAAATGACGTTTTAATCCGCGGAAAAAAAGTGGCGGGGATCTTGAGTGAAGTGAATGCCGAGCCGGATGTGCTCAAATACGCGATCGTCGGTGCCGGGATTAATGCGAACCTGGATGCCGTCGATTTCCCTCCCGAGTTACTTTCGATCAGTACCTCCCTCAAGATAGAGCTGGGAGAGTGGGTCGACCGGGCCAATCTCGCTGCGGCAACCTTACGTCACTTGGATCGGGCATACGAATGGATCCGTAACCATCACTTTGACTCGATCGTTAGCGAATGGGAAACTTGGTGCTCCACACTCGGCAGGATCGTCACGATCGATGTCGGTGGACGCGAACTATCCGGACGAGCCGAATCATTGGATGAGAATGGGGCACTGCTCCTGCGCAATGAGCACGGTCAACTGGAACGGATCATCGGGGGAGATGTCACTCTCCAAAAGTAAGATCGAACTGCCGACGACAGACTTCGCTAGCTGAGAGGGGAATTTTTTGCCCGCGAAGGGCGCGAATAAAGAGGAGAACGGAACTAAAACTCGGCTCCGCCACCCAACTACTCATCCAATCTTCCCATTCTCCCTTCGCGGACATTCGCGTCATTCGCGGGTAGTAACTCCCTTTTTTCCATCCTTGATAATAGTTTCCTGGTTTCAGGGGGCGCCTCCATTTTATTGTGCCCCACCCCTCGCCGTTGAAAAAAAGGGACGCCGAGGACGACGTCCCTATCACGGAGTCAAAGGGCTTGCTAATTCCTGGCTGATGTGTGTTGCTGAAGCCACTGGATATCTTGGTTGCCGGGGGAGGGCAGACGCGCCAAGTCCATGCCGGTCAAGTCTTGCTTTGTCCTGGGATCCCTCCACTGATGGATATCGGCATGGCCGTCGGCAAATGCCAAGCTTCCCGCGCCACTATGATACGAAGCGGGCCAATCGACAAACCGCGTCCTAAAGCCTCGATCTCTCAGGTTAACCCCAAACTTGGCATCGTTGATGCTGTCCTCGTGCTCGTCCATGATGACCCATCGCTTGGCGGGCGCCCGGATATCACCCTGCTTGTGGTATATCTCAAAAGGAGGGCTTGCCGCTTCCATTGGCGAACCGGCATCGACATTGCCGTTCATGTACTCGTTCATCGCGGCGCTGCGAACGCGCTGATGGACAGTGCCGTCCACGACGACGGTGCTGTCGTCGGCAGGGCACTCGTATATTCCCGGTTGGTCGCTGTAAGAGCCTAGCGAAGCTTGCTCGTCACCGATGAGAAGCCAAATATTTGTGCTGTCGGTTCCGGCACTGACGTGACTTCCCGGAGTATCCAGCCAGCCTTCGGCCCAGCTTGGCGGGTCGGACATCCCGCCTCCTCCTATATTAGGGGGAAGTCGGTCACCATTATCCCCGGCATACAGGGTCCAGCTAAGAGCCAACTGCTTCATGTTGTTGACACATTTCACGTTTTCGGCTTTGGCCTTTGCCCCGCTAAGCGCGGGCAGCAGCATGCTCGCAAGAATCGCAATGATGGCAATGACAACCAAGAGCTCAATCAACGTGAATCCGCTCTTTTTTTTGTCCGAGTCCCCGGGCTGATTGTTCCACAGCTTCATCATGGTTTTTCTCCTGTTCGTGTACGTTCAATCGATGCCTTAAACCAGAGGCCGTTCATATAAGGCGCACATTACCGATGGTTTAACCCTAATGCGTCTAGCCCTTTCCGTCTACCCTTGTTTCCTATGTTCGCGAGTTGACAACGATACCGTAAAGAATTACGGTATTCCGGAGGTCGATTGGAACGTATTTCAAGTGGAAAGGAACAGAGTATGAGGTGGATGAGACATCGAACAATCATGGGGCTGGCAATTGCAATAGGACTGGTGAGTCTCGCGCCATTACCCTGGGTGGAGCTGCTGGCGACGGAGTCTTATGAGCAAAAAGCGGTGGCGGCTGTCTTGATGGGCGAGGCCCGCGGCGAAGGCGAGAAGGGAATGACAGCGGTGGCGGAGGTCATTCACCAGCGCGCCAAGATCTGGGATGCCTCCGCGCTTTGGGTGGTGACGCGACCCAAACACTTTTCGTGCCTTAACGACACGAGCTTGTCGCGATTGATCGGAAGATTTCGGGATCATAGTCGGTTCCCGACAGCGCTGAAGATAGCCAAAACGATGCTATCGGAGCCGCAGCGACTTCCAGGATTAACACGAGGTGCCACGCATTTCGCGACGATCACAAGCAGCCCTTACTGGACGGAAGGTCAGCGTCCGGTTGCGGTTATTGGCAATCATGTGTTTTACAAGCTTGACCTATAAAAGTCAGCGCTGACCTCCCAATCCAATCGACTGCAGGGATAAGAGCGATCATGATTAGCTAAACGGAGTGATTTCACGATAGCCCCTACCTCCCGTTACTTGTGTGGAAGGCGGGTGAGTGGGTAGATTGCCGCAAGGCTCTCCCGCTTCAAAAGATTCGACAAACGTGCCGATCGATGCCATTCTACCTGCGTATTTGAGAAGGGCTACCTAAAGCGGAATGTATATGGACATACGGGAACTGACCAGTCATCAAATTAAGGAAATCACGAAGCTGCTCGAGAAGAAGGAGTCTTTAGCCAGCGAGATAGAAGAGATTGATCGTAAACTTGCCGCTTACGAGCAAGGGCGCGCGCCTACTGTCGCTAAAAAGGCGAGTCGGAAGGGTCGTCCAAGGGCGATAGCCTCTGGTGAAACAGCGGCGAAGAAAGCCGGTCCGAAACGTTCCGCCAAGCGGGCACGCCGGGGCCAAATGAAAGAGGGAATACTGCGCGAGCTTGAGAAGGCCGGCAAGCAAGGGCTGACAGTGAAAGAGCTCGCGAGCCGCTTGAACGCTAACGTGACGAATGTACACGCCTGGTTTTTTACGACGGGTAAAAAAGAGAAATCGATCAAAAAGATCGGTACGGGCAAGTATCAGTTGGTAAAATAGTGGGATTAAAAATGAAGTCGCGAGCATTTTCGATATCGGTGTGTTTCGTTGGGACGGCCTTCGTGCTTGCAACCTTTGGAGGCGCTGTCTTGGTGGGCATTAACGCTTCGGCCGAAGCGGAGACGCTTGAGGGCGAAGTCTCGTTGGCCGGTCTTAAGCAAGGAAGCAATCATGAATCTCCGGGGGATGAGGGAGATGGGATTGACACCTTGATTGTAGGGGGTGGGAGCTCCCATGACTTTGATCGGTGGTTCAACCGAAAGGATAGCAAAATTCTGGAAGCGAGGGGGTTGGCTGACGTCGATTACACCGATGATGTGAGTCAAATCCGACCGAAGCTTGATAAGATTGATGTTCTCTACCTGAGCAACAACCAGCCAATGAAGGATCCGGCATTGCGTCAAGGGATCTTTGAGTTTGTTCGCGGCGGCGGTGGCTTGCTGGTGGTGCATGCGGCCGTTTGGTACAACTGGCAGGATTGGCGGGAATACAATCAAAAGCTGGTCGGCGGCGGCTCTCGAGGGCATGATCACCTGGGGGAATTTAAGGTCGAATTGACCGAGAAAACGCATCCGGTAACGGATGGCGTCTCAGACTCCTTTGCAATCACCGATGAGCTTTATCACTTCAGGGAGGACCCTGAAGGGACGCCGATCCGGGTTCTGGCCGATGCCTATTCGGAGCAAACGGAATCCCGACATCCGATTGTGTGGGAAGTCAAGCATCCGAAATCGCGGATCGTCGGTATTAGTCTCGGACATGATGGGCGGGCGCATCGTCATACGGCATATCGGCATCTGCTCCGGAATGCGTTGAGGTGGGTGGCTCCTAAAAATCGTTGATTGAATGATCGGTGGGCCTCTTTTTATGGGACCGTATCAGCGTTTATTATTCGGTCTGGCGATTGCGGTCGCGAGTGGCTTGGTGTCTGTCCGGGCCGGCGTTGAACCTTCCCAAGCGGCACGCGAAGCCGCTGAAGAAATTCGCCATGAAGCCACCTTACCGCCCGCGGGGAAAGCGGGGAAGCCGCTTCCTTTGGCCAGCCATTGGAATGTCGGTCGTGTCACCGAGACCTTCGAGCCTTCCCATCAGATTGATCTGCTCCAGGCCGGGCACCACGTCTTACCATGGGCCGCTTGGCCGAGCGGCGATCCGGAAAGCGAGCGTTTCCGGGAATATTGGACCCCTTTGATTGAGTATTGGGAAAAGCTCCGGTTACCGATTTCCTTCCGGGGCACTCAATGGAATGCAATGCTGGTGAAAAAGGAGTATCGTCTCCATCCGGAGGAAGAGCCTTGGGCCGGTGTGATCCATCCGGGCGGAGAGCGGGTGCCGAAGTTAAGTCCGTTTGGGGATGTCAAAGCGTGGCGGGATCCGGCTAGCCATTACGTTGATACCCGTGCCATGGAATGGGTCGAGACACAATATCCGGACCCGCCATTGGTCCTTTGGGTATCCAACAATGAACCGCCCGATTTGCGATGGCACGAGGTCGAAGAAGCATCTCGCCGTTATCTGAATCGTTACGGCAAGGGGCGTTCGGATGAATTCAAACGGAAGGTGGTGGGTGACGGCTGGATTCGCCGCTACAAGACGATGTTTGAAGCCATGCGTCAGGCGATTCACAGTGAGCGGTGGCGGACGAACGTCCGCTTTATCGGGTATGGTGCCTTTGGACCGTCGCATTTCGGGCGTTGGGATGCCTGGAAAGAATATTCCTTAATCACGAAAGAGCGGGTGGATCCAAGCTGGTATGCCTGGGATGGGGGTAGTCCTTCCTATTACACTCACAATTGGAATTCAAACCGCGACCATTGGGTCTTCTCCACTCAAGTGCAATCGATGAATTGGATTTTCATGCAGGCACGGGCGAAGTCGGTCAATCCGGACTTTTGGTTTGAGATGTCGGTATGGGACGGCAATCAAGTAAGTGACTGGATGGCCGGCTTGGGAATCTCCGAAGACGATTCGGTGGACCTCGCCGAGAAGTCGGGTCGCCCACTCTCCCGGAGCCGGCGACAATTCCTCCAAAAGCATCCGGAATATGTCGGTGATTCCAAGGCGCTCCAGTATATGATGGATGGCCAGGTTTATCCCCCTGAACGATCCCTGGGCTGGGTGCAATATGGGATGTGGCTTCTCAGGCCTCGCGTGGTGCGGGAGTTTCGAAGTCATACGACACCGCTCAAACCGGTGAAGGAGTATTGGATGCAAACCGTGACAGCTGTCGATCGCGTCTACGAAAATAAAGCGTTGAAACGTTTTTGGCGCCATGGCGAGCTGGTTCGTAATCGGGCTCATCGCCATCCGTATCAATCTTCGATTCCGGAGCCGTATCAGGAGATTCATCGTTGGTACGGCCTCGACACCACTTTGGATTCGAAGCGTCCATGGAAAAAGAAAACGAATCTGCCGGTCTTTAGCTTGGCTTTGAGATGCGAGGATGAGAGCGATAAAGAGACTGCGGAGTGGTTGGTCTATGCGCATTCCCCATTGAAGGATCGAACGGATGTCGGGATCGAGCTTCCCGGATTTGGGGAGATTTTAATCGATGTCCCTCAAGCCGGTGCCTTCTATCTCATTGACGAGGAGCGGGCCAGCATCAGCGAAATAACCTTCACGGATTGAAGGTTCAAACGTCAGGAAAAGCATAAGAGAAAGAGAACGAGCGATGGCACGATGGAAATGGAAATTTTTATTGCTTGTCTTTGTCCTATCGATTGGGGGCTTCGGGACCAAGGTGAATGGGGCAAGCGAGGGCGAATGGATTCAGCTCTTTAATGGGCAAAGCCTGGATGGATGGAAGATGAAAATAAGGAAGCACGAGCTCGGCGATAATTTCGGGAGCACTTTCCGGGTTGAAGATGGGCTTCTAAAGGTTCGGTACGATGGGTATGACCGATTTAAACAACAATTCGGCCACATCTTTTATAAGGCGCCATTTTCTCACTACTTGTTGCGGGTGGAGTACCGATTCGTTGGCGAGCAAGTCGCTGGAGGCCCGGGCTGGGCATTCCGCAATAGCGGCGTCATGATTCACAGTCAACAGCCCGAGGGGATGAAAATCGATCAGGAATTCCCGGCTTCGGTAGAAGCCCAGTTACTGGGTGGGCGGGGCTCGGGTAAGCGCGCGACGGCCAATGTCTGCACGCCCGGCACGCATATCGTGATGGACGGTGAGCTGGTAACTCGCCACTGCACCCGCTCCAGCTCAAAGACTTACCATGGCGATCAATGGGTCACGGTCGAATTGGTAGTGCGGGGCAACGAGGTCATCCGGCACATTGTTGAAGGAGAGACGGTCCTGGAATACAGCAAGCCGCAGTTGGATGACGCCCATTCATCACTTGCCAAGAAACAAGGTGGCCAAATGCTGGAAAAGGGATTTATCGCGCTTCAATCCGAGAGCCATCCGGTCGATTTCCGGAAGGTTGAATTGCTCAAGCTCGAAGAAGAATAGTGTTAATCCTCTTGGAACTCCATCTTCAGCGACAAAAACTTCTGGAGATCCTTTAACGAGACAATCCCAACGAGCTCCTCATTTTCAGTGACCATCAAGCGGCTATTGTCGCTTTGCGTCATGATCGATAGCGCCTTGGCGGCATCCGTATTGACATCAATGGTGTTTTCGTCAGAGCATGGCCTGAGAAATTCGGAAACGGTACGGTGGCTTCTTTCGTCAGACGAGACAGACTTGATCTGATCGATCGAAATGCTCCCGATAAGCTTGTCGTTGTCGACCACCGGGAACATTTTATGGTGATGGACATAGACGTAGTTTTCTATGAGCTGCTCAAGGGAGGTGGTCGGGGAGACGCTTATCGGCTCAGGGTTCATGAAATGGCGAACCGTTTCTCCTTCAAGCGCCTGACGAAACATAAGTTGTCGGTAAGACATCTGGGCCGCGGTCCTGAGGAAGAGTCCGAGGATAGCAAACCAAAGCATCCCGAATTCGCCGCTAATGATTCCGAGCACCCCGAAGATGATCAAAAACATCCCGAAGCCCGCACCGATTTTGGACACGACCCGTGTGGCCCATTCGAGCCGATCTTTATACGACCAAAGAATCGAACGTAGGACTCGTCCTCCGTCCAATGGGTAGGCCGGAATGAGATTGAAAACCAAGACGGCGAGATTGACCCGCCCAAGCACTTGGAGGCAGCCCACCAAGAAATCGGGCGATTGGATCCGTTGCGTGACCTGATAGGCGCCAAGAAAGAAAATGGCCAATACAAGACTGACCAGCGGGCCCCCGATCGCAATCAGAAATTCGCTTCGCGGGCTTTTGGGCTCGCCACTAAGCTCGGCAACCCCACCGAAAATGAACAACGTGATCCCTTGGATCGGGACGCCGTGTCGCCGTGCCACAACCGAGTGTCCCAGCTCGTGAAGAATAATGGAGACGAAGAGTCCGATCGCGGTGACGAAGCCCAAGACCCAATAAAGCCAATCCGCATAGTCGGGCGATAGCTGCTCTCGAAAATAGCCTTGTAAGCTCCAGGTAAAGAGCAGAACAATCGGGAACCAGCTTATATCGGCCCGGAGCTGAAAACCGGCCACTTGAAAAAGATCAAACCGTGTTCCGAACATAGAGTCTTGTCATGGCTGTTATTCCGAGTGCCATCAGCATATCGTGCTCCCTTGAAAGGGTAGCGAAAACAACGGAAGCAGGCGAATGGAAAATTTTCGGCGGAATCGGATTTGCGGGTGGCGATTCCATTTGGCAGACTCAGAGCGCGAGGCGGGTGGCGGCGATCGAGGGACGAATTGATTGCCAAAGGCAGCCTCCCGCTACGTTCGGTCAAGCGATCGGAGTGAAATCGTAACTGCCTCCGTCCGATTGGTAGCGGATGGTTGCCTGCGATCGTCGTTGGAGGCGGGTGAAAACAGAAAAAGGACATGGGAGAAGAGACAAAGATGTCCCCAAGCCAATTGGCGAGCTATATCGATCATTCATTGCTCAAGCCGGACGCGACCCGAGCCGAGGTCAAGCGGATCTGTGACGAGGCTTACCAATATCGATTCCACGCGGTGTGTGTCAATGGGAGCCGTGTGGCCCTTGCTGCCAGCCTTCTTGAGGATTCCGGGATCAAGGTCGCCGCAACGGTTGGGTTTCCCCTTGGCGCCGTTGAGGGAGATGTCAAACGGTATGAAACCGAGGCGGTCGTGGACAACGGGGCGCATGAGATCGACATGGTCTTAAACCTGGGTCTGCTGAAGCAAGGGGAGTCCGCCACGATCCAAAGGGAGATTCGGGATGTGACTGAGGCCGCGGAAGGGCGTCCCGTCAAGGTGATCATTGAAGCGTGTCTTCTGACACACGACGAGAAGGTGAAGGCGTGTAAGCTGGTCACGATGGCCGGGGCGCATTTCGTCAAGACGTCGACCGGTTTCAGTCGAGCCGGTGCCACCTTCGAGGATGTCAAGTTGTTGCGCCAATCGATCGGGGAGGATTTTGGGGTCAAGGCCGCCGGAGGCATTCGGGACACAAAGACGGCCCTCGCGATGATCGACGCGGGGGCAAGCCGGTTGGGCACCTCCTCAAGCGCTCGAATTATCGATGGCTTGGAGCCGGCTGCCTCTTCCGATAATGAATGAGCCTCCTGGAGAAGCAGCAATGAAATACGTCCCCTTGACGATTGCCGATGGGATTCAATTGTGCCGGAAACGTTGATCGGTGCTGCCATGATTCGAAACGTCATTTTTGATTGGTCCGGGACTTTGGTAGATGACTTGCCGGCGGTCTGGGAAGCCACCAACCATGTGCTGCGGCAGGCGGGCGCCCATGAGCTCTCATTGGAAGAGTTCCGGAGCGAATTTAGCCTGCCATTTAGCGAGTTTTATGAGCGGATCCTGCCGGAAGTCTCGATGGACCGCATTGAGGCGTCGTTCCATCACGGCTTCAAGCAGGCGCAGCACTCCGTTGTGGACCTGCCCCATGCTCGGGACTTCTTGACCTTCGCCAAGGCTAACCGGATTCAGACCTTTGTATTGAGCACGCTTCACCCCGAGTACTATGCCGTGCAAATCGAGGCTTTGGGTCTGGAAGGGCTGATCGATCACCCTTACTTAGGGATTTGGGATAAGCGAGCCCGGATTGAAGAGATCCTGACCGCGCATGAGCTTGTTCCAAGCGAGACCCTCTTTGTCGGCGACATGCAGCACGATATTGAGACCGCGAAAAGGGGACGGGTCTGTTCGTGTGCGGTGCTGACCGGATACAATCGTTACGGACAGCTCCTTCAAAGCGAGCCGGATGTGATTGTCGAGCACCTGGGGGAGTTAAAGCGGTTACTGCAAACCCGGGAGTTTCAGCTTCTGCCCACGTCTGGACCCGAGGAGGGAATGCCGGACCAGCCGGTCGCGACGGTCGGAGCGTTGATTTTCAACGAGGTGGGCGAGGTCTTGATGATCCGCACGCAGAAGTGGTCCGACCTTTGGGGAATCCCGGGCGGTAAGATTCGGTATGGCGAAACGATCGAAGCGGCATTACACCGAGAGATCAAGGAGGAGACCGACTTGACCGTGACCGATTCCCGATTTGTCATGGTTCAAGACTGCATTGAGTCGAAAGAGTTTTATCGCAAGGCCCATTTCCTGCTGCTAAACTACACTTGTCAAGCGAGTGGCAATGATGGTGTTCGGCTCAATCAGGAGGCCCAAGCCTTCTGTTGGGTGGCGCCCCAGGCTGCCTTCGATCTCAATTTGAATACCCCGACTCGAAAACTGCTTGAAGCCGTGCTTCAGGACGAGCGTGGAGGAGCTTCTCATGCCTCGGAATTTAACGGGTGAGATTCTCATCGAAAACCTTGAGGTCTACTATCGAGTCGGCGTGCCCGAGGCGGAGCGGGCAGAGCCTCAACGCCTCTTGGTGAGCCTGGGGCTCGAAAGCGATTTTTCGAATGCCGCCACAACCGACCGAGTGACCGATACGATCAACTATTTCGAAGTGGTGCAACGGCTTCTGTCGTTTGGGGAAGGACGAAGCTGGTCGCTTATCGAAAAGCTTGCTTCCGATCTGGCGGATGCTGTCTTGACGGAATTCGCACCGGATTCGGTCTCGGTCGAAGTCAGGAAATTCGTTATTCCCGAGGCACAGTCTGTGGGGGTCCGCCTTACGAAGCGAAGGGCCGGGCCGACGGAATAGACTCGCAATGTTAACGTCGAAATAGCAACGATTGATCTCGCTTAATAGGAACGGCTACCGGCCGCTTCATTCAGATGACCCGAAACGGTCTCGCCATCGAGTGACCCCCTGGGGTCACCCCTTGAATTAGCACTTTACGTAATACCGACGGTTGAGTACGGTGCGCCGATGGCGCGACCTTTGCGAGTCGAATTTCCTGGGGCTATTTATCATATCACGGCCCGAAAACTGGAGAATTGGAGCAGAGAGTCGAATCTTCTTTTTGAGGATGATCGCGATCGGCTCCGTTTTCTGGAACGCCTGGGGGAAGGAGTCCGATGGTTGGAGATCCGGCTCTAGCGGGTGACTTTGATGGCCAATCATTTTCACCACGTTCCGGAAACGCCCCGGGGCAATCTGAGCCGCTTCATGCATTGCCTTTCCACGGCCTATACCGTATACTCCAATCGACAGCACCGGCGACACGGTCATCTGCTGGATCGGAGATACAACGCCAAGCTGGTCGAAGGGGATGAATACCTTCTTAAACTGAGCCGTTATATTCATCTCAACCCTCTGACCCCTGCGCACGCACGCATGCATCATGGACTCAGCGGCCGAATTTCCGAACGGCATTATTCTTAAGGGGAGAAGGCTAGGATGAGAGGATGACTTCCCTCATCGACAAAATCCTCGGTCTGGGTAACGCTAAAGCTCAGTCCAGCTTCCCGGCCTTGGAATAGGAAATTGACCGCTTTCGTCGGGTTCGACCGGAACGGGACTACCGAAGTCCAGATCGTCCAGATAGTCACAGAACTGAAACCGAGATTTCATCATCTCATCCCAAGTGACTTCTTGACCGATATGGGTTGCTGCGCGGCCCATAAGCGAGGTGAGATCCGCATAAACGGCACGCTCCGCCTCGTTGTGGTGGCGGTCCCGACGGATGCTGGCAATGAAAGCATTCCATTCGTATTGCCAAGGACTGTATTGGTCGTCACGAGGGGTCCACGCGATATTATCGCGACTGATCCGTTGATCGTTGTAGAGATGCACGGTGGCCGCATGGGTTTGCCCTGAGAATTGAGCCGCCCGATCTGTCCCATGGACGAAGGTGGCAAATTCGCTTCGGGCCTTATTCTGGCGACGGAACCCACAGAGCGCCTTGGCGCCATCGGCAAATGTGTATTCCATGGAGTAGACATCCAGGTTCTGCCCGCAATCAGTACTCAGCGGATCGCGTCCACCCATCGCGACGCAGGAAACCGGCCATGCGTCCTTGATCCAGCAGCATTCGTCAATCTGGTGGATCAGGTTGTCGATCATGTGCCCTGAACCAACCCATAGCAAATGAATCCGACCGAACTTTAGTTGCTCGGCAAGCTTAAACGCCCGCTCTCCCTGAGGGCTGAGCCACCCGCCGCCGCCGAGCCGGTTGGCACGAATCAAAAGAATCTTCCCCATGTCCCCATTGCGGATTCTCTCGATCAATGCGTGACGTGCCGGTGAGTGCCGACATTGGAGCCCGGCAGCAATCTTGACCCCATTCTTTTCAGCGAGCCGTGCCGTCCGGAGCATCCGATGCTGTCCGCCCGGATCTGCCGCGAACGGCTTTTCCATGAACACGTTGATCCCCTTTTTGACGGCGTATTCGACATGGACCGGACGGATATAGCATCGCGTCGTGCAAAGGGCGACGTCGCCGGGACGCAAGCTGTCGACGGCCTCCTTGTAAGCTTCGAATCCCAGGAATTGCCGCTCTTTGGGGACGTCGATTCGATCCCCGAACTCGTCCTTCAAGGGCTTGCGGCGTTCGTCAATTTTGCTCTGATAGAGATCGGCCATGCTCCACAGCTTGACCGGTCCGGAATCGGGGACGGAAAGGGCGTTTCGCACCGCCCCGGCCCCCCGTCCGCCGCAGCCGATCAAGGCGAGTCGAATTGTATTGTCCTCCGCGGCAAATACGTTTCTTGGGAGGCTTGAAAGAAGCGCTGCACTAGCGGTCAGCTTCCCGCTCTGTTTCAGGAATTGACGGCGGTTAAGGCCGAGAGGATTATGCCAATTCATCTTATTCCCTTCTTGTTGGAGTTTTGCGTTTGAGGATTTAGGCGGAGATCTCCCCGGCAACGGGGGCACGTTCGGCCGGCATCGTGACCTGCTCGGATTCAAAGTCGGCCGGCGTCGGTTTGCACTCCAGATCCGATTCCATGAGTTCGTTCCATGTGATCTTTCGTCCGGTATAAGCGGAAATGCGGCCCATAACGGCAGCCAAGGTGGCATTGGCGACATTTTGGGCTTCGTTGATAGGCTCCTGGCGAAGAATACTCCTCAACAAATCCACGTGCTCTTGGACGTACGGGCTCTCGTGGCCCTTAATTTCGGGTAGCTCAATGGGGGATTTTCGATCTAACCCGCCGACATAGTAGTCATCCGCAGACACCAATCCTGTGATATCGGCAACTCCCCGTTCGCCACGAAACAACTGACCGATACGGTTCCAGCAACGAGGTATCTGCCGGCACATGCTGTGAATGTGCACTTCGTCCGGGAACTCATAATCGGTGCTGAAGAAATCATACATATCACCTCCGGTGCGACGCGCACGCTCGCCGA
Organism: Verrucomicrobiota bacterium; assembly: GCA_018610125.1. GTDB lineage: Bacteria > Verrucomicrobiota > Verrucomicrobiia > Limisphaerales > JAHEOI01 > JAHEOI01. The sequence continues at coordinate 2,801 of JAHEOI010000113.1, read as the reverse complement.
AGCTCACGCAGCTCACGGGGTGAGCTCCCAGAAACCAGTTCATTACATCAACGCTATGGACGTGTTGCTCCACGATGTGGTCACCGCTCATTTCCGACCACCCTCCCCAACGACGCACCATCCACTCCCAATCCGGCACATCTGCCGGCTTGAATCCAATGGACCCGCCACCGAGACAGAAATGAATCGTGCCACCAACCACCTTTCCAATCGCCCCCTCGGAAACAGCTCTGGCAGCGGCAAGATAGTTCCTTTCGTGACGCCTCTGCGTGCCCGCGACCACTGTCAGCCCCTTGGCATCAGCCCGTCTCCCAGCCGCCATGACTCTCCGGCAGCCTACCGGATCAACCGCGGCCGGCTTCTCCATGAAAACGTGCTTATCTTGTTCGACCGCCGCTTCCAAATGGACAGGACGAAAATTCGGGGGCGTCGCGAGGATCACGAGATCAACGTCCGAATCCATGACCTTTTTGTACGCATCGAATCCAAGATGGCAGTGTTTATCAGGTACGTTCACCCCCCTCTTGTCAAGACTCTTACGACATTGGGACAATCGGTCTTTAAAGACATCAGCCAACATGACCATCCGCACGTCCACATCCAGAACCTGGGCGGCTTGCATACAATCTCTAGCGGCACCGGTCCCGCGTCCGCCGCAACCAATAAGACCGACCTTAACCCGCGCTTGATTCCCGGAGTGCCCGTGCTGTGTCCCGAAAAGACTCCAAGTGGTTACGGCTGTTGAAGCCACAGCCGTTGTCTTAACAAATCGACGCCTCGAAATTTCTGACGAACGTGGTTTCATAAGCTCAAACAAATGTCGGTTACCGTTGCTCTGTTGATATCATTCTCCGGCAATTGGCCCGCGTCCGCTAACCGGTTGTTGCCGATCCATCTACTTTTATTGGCGTGGAATAAACAGAGAAAAGATACAGTTGGTTGATGCCTCGGCCGCAATGAATAAAGGGGAGACGATACCGGGAAGGAGAACGTTCTGGAGTCACTGGCTGGACTGCGATCACGATGGTTCCCTCAACCTGGTGATCACGAATTTCGGGGCCATTGCCTTCATGCTCACTATGGGTTACATCGACGCTTGGCGGGAACGGGCGCCTGTCCGCTATTCCTCATCCAGGACTGTTACCGTCGCACACATGACCAAAGTAGCGAGGAGCTGTGCCAGCGGAATAAGGATTACAGCGTAGAAGGCTTCGAACGCTGGCGCCCACGGACCCCCTTCCAGTGGCTTTGTGGTAAGGATGGCAAATGAAAGGCTATCAGCCGCCATGTTAATCAAAAGACATACTGCTAAAATCGTCGTGGCGGGCCACGTTCTAGATGAATACCACGCCCTGATTGCCAGTACGGCATACGCAAGCATCAAAGGAAGAAGGGTCAAAAGAAAGCTCCGGACCGTGAACGAGGAAAGTCCGGTGCCGTCGAGCACTTCGGTATGGAATCCAACCATGATCCCCGATGCGATGAGACCTACGACACCAGCAATCACAGCAAGTGTCCTGTTCAAACACCGGGGCCATATCGAAGAAACTCCGGTAATCCTCCTAAGGACAGACCAAGCTTGACGCAGCAGCAAAGCAACAAGTACCAAGCAGACGACTATGATGGCAATGGGGCCGATGGTCGCTGCGATCAAATTAACATCGAATGGCTGAAAGGTTATTTCGAAAAGCAAGCAATTCGGAGATAGTCTCCCTAAGCTCGCGCGAAAAGTGGTTGGGTCTCGATAAGGTGTTCGTGTGCTCTCTCCGGCCGTCATATCATATCTCCTCTCAAAAGCAGTCTGACAGTTGCGATGTCTTAGGATACTCCAGCTTCTTTGACCAAATTTAAGGAAAACGAGGCGGATGCGGTAATTGAAAATACTGCATTTAAGCATTGACCTGGTCGATACGTAAAAAGCAAATGCTGCCCGAGTGCGCCTTTCAAGAAGACTGGGAGACGGCTACTCCTACGGGGTCTTGGTCTTTCCTGGATGGGGCGAGCTCGAGAATAGCCGGTCCCTGAGGACCTTTTGATCGTATGCCTCCAGTAAAGCGCCTTTGGTTAAAATGCCAACGATTCGACCTGGATCATTGCTGCTCACGACAGGGAGGAACGAGAAGCCATGGCGCTCGGTCAGTGACGGCCGAGTGTTTACCATGGGAAACACCGCCAAGGCTGGATATGCTTCGCCGATCGAATTCGATTCCAACAGTGTTTCGGCCGTGGCGATCTTCCACGGCAAGGATGTGTGGGCTACACCGACCCCGGCCAATGGACGAATCTACTGCCGTCACCACGAGAATTTGCTGTATCTCAATGTCAGGGGTTTCGCCGTATGAACAGGTAATTCGACGTCCACAAAAAGGTCAATGGCAACAGGTTAAATTTCCGGGAGTGGCCTTTGCTTGGCAATCCCTGGATGAACCAGGATGTCCGCGGTCGCTACCTAAAGCTCCATCATCGAGGGCAAAAACGCATTTACGACTTTCAAAAGTGGCAAATCACGACTGAGAAATCCGTGCCAAGCGAGGGGCGGTGACAAGGTGGTTCTGAAAGGATCAATCTTATGAAGGCCCTCGGTATTTTGCCGGACATATCGATTGGGAAGGTGGGCCGAGCGAGAAGGAGGTAAACGGCCTGGTAAAGCAATACGAGGGCTCTGGCTTTGAGGGCATGAACGATTTTAGATTCCCGGAACAGCAGTGGCTCTGCCAGGACGGCACGGTCAATTTCGCTTACACCCCAGGCTCTGCCTGCAGCCACCAGGAGCAGGCCCGGGTAGCGCTCTCCTCCATCCG
>JAHEOI010000112.1 GCA_018610125.1 Verrucomicrobiota bacterium | reverse complement strand
CCGGCAGGACCTGTCCGCAGCGAAGAGGGGCGAACGCCGGAACCGCGGGCAATTAATTCCGAAGGCGGCAACGTGGGGCGAGTCGATGGCGCGGTTGTGTGGAAGAATCAAATTCAAATGGATCAGCATCATGCGACAATTCCTGCGGGCTCTATCCGCGGCTATTGGTAACCGCTTTATATTATGAAAACGCTTACAGTCTTTCGACTCATCCCGTGCCTGGCGGTGATTCTCGTCGGTTGCGGCGACTCAAAGCAAGTGCCGTCAGAGGTCAAGGATTCACCGCTCAAAGAGGGCTTCCAAAACGCCTCGCCGGAAATAAGAAAGCAGATCACTCAGGCTGACAAGGCGATTAAAGGAGATCGTTACGCCGAGGCATTTAAGATCCTTCAAGAAGTGGGCACGAAACCAGAGATTACTACGGAGCAGACGGAGGTCATTTTTAAGACCGTGACCAAAATGAAAAAAGTGATGGATTACCATCCCAAGATAGGAACGAAAGAGGCATACTCGGCGATGCGGGACTTGATTGGGGCATTGGATCCGGAATTTCAGAAAACACGTCAAGAACCAGCGCCGGGGAATTAATCGGGAAATTTCTCGTTACTTCGCGATCGGCGAGGTTGAAGATGACACTGCGGTGATAAGGCAACTCCCCCTTAAAAGCGCCGATCGTTTGCGCGATGTTGCGTCGGTCTCCTTGTGGCTTCTCGTGCTCGGTTTTTCCTTGAGCTCGGAGACCGTTCGGGCGGTCGAGGCTTGGGTGCCCGCGGTAGGGGAACGCTATTACGGCGTGTGGGGGAATGCAAACTCGCTCTGCGAGTATGTGGTTCAAGGTGTGCGCGGAGGCACAAGGGGGGAGTACTTTGGACGTGTCTTGGTCCAAGGTGCTAATCAAAGCGATGAAGAACGCCGTCTGCAGCGCCCCGACGCCGACTTTTCCTTTACACTCAGTCGTAATTCGAATGGTTCGTGGCGTCTTGCTTGGCAGAATGATAATCGGCAAGGGGAAAGGGGCGGGGTGGTGCCGGAGATGCATTGGTTTCAAACGACGAATGGACCGTGTCTGGGAGGGGCGCTCCCTCGGGGACGCGGTCACGGTCCGACTCAGGTTGTGACATTGCTTTGGCCGGACCCGGCCGTCGACGTAAATCCATTCAAGCGCCGCCGGTTGGTGCAACCGCTGCCCCACGATTCCGATGAGGGGCACTTCAGGTTGTGGACGGCCGAAGATGGCTTGGCCAGCAATGCCACCCGGTGCATCACGCAGACTTCCGACGGCGTCATCTGGGTCGGTACCGTTTCCGGCTTGAGCTGGTTCGATGGCATGGTCTGGCGGACATTCGGTCCGGATTCGTCCCCTTCGCTCCCTGGGAGCAATATCCGCTCGCTTTTGGAGGACCACGCCGGACGATTGGTCGTCGGGACTAAGAGCGAAGGGATTTTCAGGTTTGATGGACACGCATTTGCACCGGTTTCGGGGAATGCTCGCCTTAAGGGGAAGAGGGTGGGCCGATTGGCGGAGGCCCCGGATGGCTCGCTTTGGTTCACGTTGGAGGACCGGATTCTGGGCCAACTGACCCCGGAAGGTCGGCTCCAAACCTGGGGGATGGATCAGTTGAATCCGGTGCGACCGACCGGGATCCCAGGCGGCGCGAATGGGATCAGCGCCCTCTTGGCATTGAAGGACGGGCGAATCCTGGTCGGCGTCAATGGCCATCTGATTCGGTTTTCTCCCGAAACCGGCGAACGGGTCTACGCGAAGCATTTTACGATTGGCCATCGGTTTGCCGTCGACCATGGGGCTGAGGGCGGATTCTGGGTGGCCGACGGTCATTTGAATCGGGTGACCGAAGAGCTCAGGGTGACCGAGAGGCGCGATTTACCGGAATTTGCGGTCTTTTGTCCCAGCCGTTTGGGAGATTTGTGGGTGGCCGGCATTGCCGGAGGGCCGGGCCGCCCCCCGTTTCCACTTTATCGCTTGCGGCATGGACGTCTCGATCGTTTTCCCGAGGTTGCGGAGCATGTCGAATCGAGTGTGGTGGCAATGCTGGAGGATCGAGAGGGGAATATCTGGTTGGCGACCGGGGCGAGTGGCGTGGCCCGATTCCGCCCGCAGATGGTACGGGCATTGACCCCCGAAAATGGCTTGAAGCCGGCGGCGAGCTCTCGAGCCATCACGGCTTGTGACAACGGCAAGATCCATTTCGGCGCCGGGGCTATCGGGGTCATCTCAGGGAAGCCGGGCGATTGGGATGTGCGCAGCGTCAATGAGCATTTTCGGCGGCTGCCGAATGATTCCTTTGAAGGCAATGGGCCGCGACTCTACAATCACTCGGCCTTGTGCTTCGGTGCCACGGATTGTACGGAAACTTGGTATGGTCTGGATCGCACAAGCGCCGCAAGGCACCTTGCTAACCAAGGGAGCCTCGAGCCGCCGGTGGCGTTGCTCGCTCGACGTCGGAGCGAGCATTTTCGACTCTTTTACGCGGAGGATTATCCGCTTGGGGTCGAGTCGGCCCGATCGGTCGCCCATTCCGAGCGCCACGGGGTCTTTCTGGCAACGGACCAAGGGGTTCTCCGGATGAGCGATGAGGCGAGCTCGCCAACGAGCTGGCATCGCGAAGTGGGCGTCGAGGCCTTTGAAGCCCACTGTGTCTTCACCGACTCGAAGGATCGGGTTTGGATTGGCGGCGCCGAGTCGGGTCTCTACTGTGTCGATGGCGACGAACAAACCCATTTTTCGGTGGAAGAGGACGGCTTGGCCTCGGACACGACCTACTCCCTTTGGGAGGACAAGGATGGAACAATTTGGGTCGGGGGCGCTCGTGGTGTGAGTCGGATCGCCACGGATGGGCATGTGGATCGCTTCACCCATGGCGCGACGGTCCTCCGCGCTCCGATCTATGCGATCTTACAGGACAACAACCATAACTTTTGGTTTGGGACGGCCAATGGGATCTTCGGGGTTCCGGCCGGGCAGTTCGAGGCCTATCAAGCGGATCGGATCAAGGCATTGCGCGTGATTCGGGTAGGACGTGCTGCCGGTCTGCCCAACGAATCAGTCCTGAGCGGCAACCAGTTCCCCGCGGCGTGTCGCACCGCCGATGGCATGCTCTGGTTCTCGATGGAGAACTGCCTTGTCCATTTCGATCCCTCCGAAGTGATGCAGCGTTGGACCAAAGGGCCGCCCGCCAAAATCGTCCAATGCGGCAGCCCGAAAGAGACCTACTATCATTTTCTCGGCCAATCGACGGTCGATCCGAAGAGGCGACTCGACGGTCGGCTCGAACTGCCCCCGGGTGCCGGCGCGACGTTGATGTTGAACTACACCGGCCTCTCGTATATCGATCCCGCCCACACACGATTCCAATATCGCTTGATCGGGCTCTCTCCCAAATGGATGGATCAGGGGACCCAGCGCACCGCCATTTTTAGTCGGCTCGCGCCGGGCAACT
>JAHEOI010000111.1 GCA_018610125.1 Verrucomicrobiota bacterium | reverse complement strand
GTGCTCGGATCCGGTAGGCATTGTAGCCCGCCCCGTCACCGACCCGTCCGGTGCGACTCCGTCCATACCCGACCGCAAGCGCCAAGGTATTATCCGCCATGCCAGGCTGGATCCAAAGGGGTCCCTCGACGGTCCGCCCGTTCAAGGTAACCTTGACCCGCGGGACCATCAGGTTGAGGTCCTCATCATTCCTATAATCGACTCCAAGCTCCTTGGCGGTCTTGCGGCTGATCATGATCACATTTTCCCAGGTGATCTTGGTGATCGGGTCGGGAAATTCTTGGAGCCAACCGTTGTTGTTGAATCGCCCGTCATCGAGGCTTGCGTCCCGATGAAACACAACCTCAAGGTTGTCGACGCTTGGCTTCGCACTGGATGACGCCTTCTTCAGCTCCTTGGTGACGGCCTTCCAATCGAATTTCACCGACACCGGCGCCGGGGTCGTAGCCGGGGCATACCCGTCATGAAGAAAGGCTTGCCATTTGTCCTCACCTTTCCCGGCGATCCCTTCAAAGGTCTGCCGAACGATTTGATGGGGATCTGTCTCGCTCAGTCCGCCGACGCGGGCCAGAAACTCCAAATCCGACATTCCGCCAAAGAGCGGCGCGAGCAAAGGCTGCACCGAGACCATCGTCCCTTCACGGGTCCGAGCGTCTCCCCACGATTCGAGGTAATGGAGGCGCGGGAAAAGCCAATCGCTGATGGCCGAGGTCTCGTCGTTGTAATACCCAAGCCGCACCACATTGTCGGCTTTCTCCTGTGTCGCTTCCCAGTCCAGGTCGGCCGGCGCGTTGTAAGCCGGGTTGCCGCCCATGATGACCAAGTCTTTGACCTCCCCGGCATTGAGCGCCTCGGCCAAGGCTTCAATTCCCTCGTCTTGAGACGGCTCTCGCTCGTAATAAAGGACAGTCTTGCCGACATTCCCCAAAGCCATGTTCATGGCATGGGCCAGCAGATGGACCGCCATCGGTTGCCGATACCCGGCCACGACGACCGCTTCGCCTCGATGGGCCATGAGGTCGTTGGCACACTCGCTCACCCAATCGGCATGCTCCGATTCTCCCAAATCGCTCGCCGCTTCTGCCAAAGCCCCAGGCACGTCCGAATCGGCGCCGATCTTTTGAGCGAGACCGGCCGCAATCCGCTGCACCTGGCTGGTCGGAACCCTCAATCGGTGATCTGCATTGGAGCCGGTCAATGTCAAGAGTCCTTCAATGGCATAGAGTCGACTCATGGAGTCGCCCGGCTCGGCAATCTTGCGACCCTGTGCAAACCGTTTGATATGGATGTAAGAATCCTCTTCCGTCCCGAGGAAATCGGCATCCAATGAGAGAATGACCTTGGCTTTGTCGAATTGGTAGTCCGGCTTGACCGAGCGACCGAAGGCCTTGGATGCGGCCTCTCGATCCCTCCCAAAATCGATCGGCTCATAGGAAAACCAGCGTGCTTTCGGCCATTTCTTTCGGATCTGCGCCTGAATGCGCTCCCGGGACAGGGAGCCGCTCTCTTCCATGAGAACGCAGAGCCCTTGCCCGCCATTCTCTTCGGCCTGACCCGCAATCCGATCAAGCTCTTTAAGAGCGACCGACTTTTCGACTTTCTTCGCTGCCGTCCCTTCGTCATCGCCGTCGCGACGCCGGTAATGGATCGCGCGATCGGGGTCATAGAGCCCCAGGACGGAAGCCTGGGCAAAGGAATCGGTCCCGCCATTACTGGCCGGATGCTCCGGATTCCCCTCCACTTTGGTCGGATGGCCGTCATTCGAGCGTACCAGCAACGGCACAGCGGTCTCCCGCAACGGCATCGCCGTCGCATACATCTCGGGAATGCCATGCTTGTAGTTGTCCGGCATCTTTGAGAACGGCACAATTCGTTCTTCGGGACGTCGGCACCCGGTCAACCCCATCATCATCAGGAAGGAGGCCGACATGATTTTCACAAAATGTCGGCGCGATACGGGGTCGGTGAACTCGCCGGCCCCTTGAGGGAATTCGCGGGAGAGCCATTGCTTGAACTCGGGGGTATCCGCGAGCTCATCCAGGCTTCGCCAATATTCGCGGCCAGTCTGATTTTCCGGGCCAGATGACGGATTCGTCTGCATAAAAGACCAAATGATGATTGACTATCGATGACACGCAGAACAATTCTGCGATGCGTCGATATTCCACTTCTTGACGAATTGCTTTCCTTGCTTCTTCTGCTTATCCTGCGGGATCTGGAGGTCGAGATTGTAAACCTGATCCGGCCGGCGTAACCGCGTTTCCGGATGGCGGTGGCAATCGAGACAGAAGCTCATATTAAGCGGCTTGGCATGGCGCACCTTCTCCATCTTATTGACCTGCCCATGGCATTCAACACAACTGACACCCCGGTTGACATGGGCAGCATGGTTGAAAAAGACAAATTCCGGCATCTTGTGGACTTTAACCCATGGAATCGGCTCCCCCTTCTGGGCGCTGGCGCGCACCTTTTCAAGCTTCGGGCTGTTGGGCAATACTTGCTCATGGCAATTCATGCATGTCGAAGCCGCCGGGATGTTGGCGTGAGCGGACTCATCAACATCGTCATGACAATAGCGACAGTCCAAGCCCAATTGATCCACATGGATCTTGTGCGAGTACGCCACCGGCTGGGTCGGGGTATAGCCGACCCTCGTGTAGCTCGGCGTGAAATAATACCAAAGCCCCACAATCACCAATCCCAAGAGCAACAATGCTCCAATGAGAATCTTGACCGGCAACCGGTTCGTCCACTTTGGGAAGATGTCAGACATTGCGCGCGTTCAACCTTTCCTCTTCTCGTGCTTTCCTTTTCGCTCCATCCCGACCGCGACCGGAGCTTGTGAAATTTTTCACAATACTCGTTACCATCCAAGTCTTTGACAACAAAAATCGAACATAATTCTCTCGCCGGTACTGGGAAACGCTCAAGCCAGCTTTTCGTAGCCTGTCGTTTTTTCAAAGCGACCAATCATTTAGAAGAGAATACCGAATTTGTCAATGGCCCATCGCGTTAATTTCAAAAGCTAGCGCGGTTAAGGGGCTACTGTGGCTAAGGCTGACAAGTAGCGCTTATGAGGCTCGGACCCGGGGGCGGGGGGAAAGGCGGCAAGCATATCCATTGGGAAAAGTCTGGTCGTGAGGCAAATGCTTTGGTTTAACCGGACGGAGGACGGAAGACGGAAGACGGAAAACCATGTCAAAGATGCTCAAATCGTCGGGAGCGATGGGAAGCGCGACGCTGGCAAGCCGGATGCTCGGGCTGGTCCGGGAAATGGTCTATGCCCGGTTCATGGGGGTTGGACCTGAAGCCGGGGCGTTTATCTTCGCCTACATGATCCCCAATCTTTTTCGGCGACTCTTGGGGGAGGGGGCGCTGACGGCGGCATTCATCCCGGTTTTCAAAGAAAAGGAGCGGCGGGAAGGGGAACGCGCGATGTGGGAGTCGGCCAACGCGGTCATTTCCGGGCTGATCATCGTGGCAAGCGGGGTCATTGCGCTCGCGCTCATCGGCATCACCTTGGCCATCCAGTTCGGGAGCCTTGCCAGCGAGACGGAACTGATGCTGCGGCTGTTGCGCATCATGTTTCCCTACATGCTCCTGGTCTGCCTGGCGGCCGTGTTCATGGGCATGCTCAACTCGCGCGGCTTCTTCTTTATGCCCGCGCTGGGTGCGGGGCTGTTAAACCTCGTGATGATCGCGACGGTGCTCTTCGTTGCTCCCGGATTCGGTGAGACGCTGCGAGAGCAGATTTTCGCATTGGCTTACGGCGTCCTCGCTGCCGGGATCGCGCAGGCCGGATTTCAGCTCCCCGTCCTCTACCGGAACGGCTTCCGGCTGGCATGGGTCTCGCCATGGAAGCACCAAACCGTCCGGTTTGTGCTTCGGCAAATGATCCCCGGCACAATCGGCGCCGCCGCGTTTCAAATCAATCTCTTGCTCACTCAAGGGATCGCTTTTTGGGTGAACGCCTCGATCGTCGCCTCATTCAACTATGCGATTCGACTGATGGAGTTCCCGCAAGGCATATTCGGAGTTTCACTGGCGACATTCATCCTGCCGACCCTCTCCGGCCTGGCTGCGGACAAGAAATTTCAGGAATTCAGGCAGACATTGGGTCAAGGGCTGGCCTACCTCTCGTTTGCCAATTGCTTTGCGGCCGCCATGATGGCTGTGCTGGCCCAGCCGATCGTCCGTTTGCTATTTGAGCACGGCGAATTCGGTGAAGAGGCAACAACCCGGACGTGGATGGCCCTGACCTCCCTGGCCCCGGCGCTGATCGGTTACTCCACCGTCAATGTGCTTGTTCGCTCCTTTCACGCCTTGGGGGACATCCAGACTCCCATGAAGATTAGCGTCGCCTGCCTTTTGATGAACCTCTTGTTCACAGGGTTCCTCGTGGTTCCGTTCGAGCAAGTCGGACTCGGCCTTGCCAACAGCTTTAGCTCGTTGATCAACGTCGGGCTGCTCCTGCATGCATTGAAGCTTAGACTCAAACGTCTGGAGTTGGGCTCAGTGCAGCGTCAGTTCCTAAAGATGCTTACGGCGGGCCTGCTCGCCGCCCAAGTGGCGTGGCTGAGCCATCTTGGATGGCAAGAGTATGTGACGGGGCTCGCCTCGAGCTCGTTTGCCTTCAAACTGGGGGCCGTATTTGTACCGATGATACCGGCAGCGCTGGTTTACGGTCTCGTCTGCTTCCAGTTGGATATCCCGGTGACAAGAGAGGTTTTGGCCGCCTTGCGGAAGCGGTTAAAGCGCTAAAACGCCCCCCATTGCGTCACTCCGATTCATTTAACACGCAATTTGTGCGCCTCCAATTTCTTGTGCGCGGCATTCATCGTTGGAGGCTTGAGCATGGTTGAAGAGCTGGGACCTCGAGGACGACATGTCGATCTGTTTATGGCAGTGCCCGATGCCTTGACGGGGGCAAGGTGGCGGATTGCTTCGCTTTGGCAACTTGACACCCCGGACATTCCTGGTAGCTTGCAAAATCCGAGGTGAATGCTTCGGATGAACGATCCCCGGCCCGTGATCGGTGCGGAGCATGGGCAACGCGTCCTTTTCGCGCCCTTTTAAGTACGGCTGTTTGAGTGCGGAGCTTAAGCAGGGTGAAGAAGCGTCACGCCGAAGCGAAGGCGTCAAGCTTGGCCGATACGGCCTGTGGCGATCATCCGGGAGAGTAATTTCAAAACGATGCTTGAGAGCACGATCGGATTCTTGTTAACGGCATCGCAGAGGCTAGAACCGTCATGAAACGAACATATCAGCCATCTCGAATTAAACGAAAACGACAGCATGGATTCTTGGCCCGTCGGTCGACCAAGGGCGGACGTGCCATCCTATCGCATCGGAGAAGAAAAGGTCGAAAACGGCTCACACCGGTTTAACGGGCGCGCCTATGGCCTTCACGGAGGATTGTCCCGGAAGGTCCCGGTCCGTTCGGATCAGAACCGGGGGAGAGTTTGCCCGCATCCGCGAAGAGGGGGTTCGTCTTACCAAAGGCTGTCTGGTAGCCAACTGGATCACGTTGCCGCCCGATTCCGACTTTCGCATTGGAATCATCACCACTCGTCGACTCGGCGGAGCTGTGATACGGAACCGAGCCCGTCGCTTGATCCGAGAGACGTTTCGCCTGAATCAATGCCGGCTGAAGCAACCGGTCGCGATGGTATTGGTGGCCCGAAAGTCGATCGTCGGGAAAAAGCAAAAGGATGTCGAGCATGACTTCCTTCGATTGATGCGACGCGGCAAACTATTAAAAGAGAACGTGTGAACGGAATTACCTATATCTTAATCGTCCCTATAATGCTTTATCGGTATCTGCTGTCCCCGTTTAAGGCAGCCGTTTTCGGGCCACTCGGGCATTGTCGGTATTATCCCACATGCTCCGACTACGCGGTGGAGGCCATCCGTCATCGCGGCCCAGCGGAAGGGACCTGGCTCGCGATCAAGCGATTGGGACGTTGCCACCCCTGGGGAGGGGCAGGTTATGATCCGGTGCCACATGCAATCCGTTCCTGTAACGACCACAACCATTTAACCGACCGACCGTCTCATTCGTAAAAGGACTTCATGGATCGCACATCTGCTATCGTTGTCGTCATCTGCTTCGCTTTGCTGATCCTATGGTTCCCGTTGATGAACAGCATGTACCCCCCTCAAGAGGAGGACGCGCCTTCGACAAACCAAGTCGATCAAGCCGAGCGGGAACCGGTCTCGAAGCCTAAGAAGCAACCGACCGAACAGCCATCCGAATCTTCAGACAAGGAAACGTTCAAGCCGTTCGTGGCCCCGGAGAAGGAAGCCCCTGAAGAGCTCCTCGTCCTGGAAAACACGAACGCCGTCTACACATTCAGCTCTCGAGGCGGTGGGCTCAAGGAAGTGGAGCTCAAGGGCTACCCGAAAACGATCGCGTGTGGCGAGGAGGCGGACAAGGCTGGCGGCAAGGGGGTCACCTTAAATGAAAAGGCGGCACTGCCGATCTTGGGACTCTATAAGCCGAAAGGTTGGCTTGGGAAAGGCAATTTTTCACTGAGACGCGTCAATAACCGGCGAATCGTTGCCGAAAAGACGCTGACCAATCGCCTGCAGGTGGTGCATTCATTTGAGCTCGGCTCGAACTATCTCGTTCGGGCAAGCCTGCGGATCACGAACCGGTCCGACAAGCCGATTACCATCCCGGCTCATCGCCGCGTCATAGGGACGGCAGCCCCGGTCAATCCGAATGACAAAAACCCGGGAGTCTTTAACAAGAGCAACCTGAAGGGGATCTATTGGCACGCGGGCGCGAAGACCAGGCATATCACTGCAGGGTGGTTTGCCAATCGGAAATTCGGATGCTTACCGGGCACTCCAAGGTCACACTATCAAGGCGGTACCAATCTGCTCTGGGCCGCGGTGCATAATCGCTTTTTCACCGTTCTAACGATGCCCGCGGACCCGGCACCGACCCTTGATGCCCTTAAGATACGGCTTCCCCTGACAAAAGAAGAAGGCGTATCGGCAGCGCCCCAATCCGGAGATGACAAGCCACCGACCGGTTATCAAACCGCCTTTGTCTACCCAGAGAAGGTGCTCCAGCCCGGCCAATCGTGGGAGAAAAACTTCGATATCTTCGCCGGACCCAAGAAACATGCGATCTTGTCCAAATTCAATGACAACCAGGCCACGGTCATGAATTTTGGATTCCTCAGCGCCATTTCCAAGGCCCTGCTTTGGTCGATGAATCGGCTCAATGGCCTCGGTCTCCCATTCGGATGGGCCATCGTCACCATCACAATCATCATCAAGGTTGTCTTCTGGCCCTTGACCAAGGCCGGGACCCGCTCCATGAAGCGGATGCAAGCCTTGCAGCCGCAAATGAAGGAGCTCCAAGAGAAGTACAAGGATGACCCGCAAAAGATGAACCAGAAGCTCATGGAGTTCATGAAGCAGAACAAGGTGAATCCGATGGGCGGGTGCCTTCCGATGCTGGTCCAGGCCCCGGTCTTCATCGGCTTCCTTTACATGATCATGAGCGCGGTCGAATTACGCGGCGCCTCCTTCTTATGGGTTTGCGATCTCTCCCACCCCGACACCGTCTGGACAATTCCGGGAATCGATTTTCCTCTCAATCCGATGCCGCTTTTAATGGCGGTGACAATGTTGTGGCAAACCCAGCTAACGCCCGCTGCTCCCGGCATGGATCCCATGCAGCAAAAGCTGATGAAGTACATGCCGCTGATCATTGTGGTCTTCCTCTATAAATTCGCGGCTGCCATGACACTCTACTGGACGGTTCAAAACCTCTTGACGGTCCTGCAGACCAAAATGACAAAGGCGGCGGATGAAAAGCAATCGGCACAAGGAGGAACGCCTCCCGCCACACCGCCCAAGAAGCAGTCTCCTGTTCCCGGAGGTAAGAAAAAGAAACGGAAACGAGGTTGAAGTTTTTGCTTTTCGAAAGCTTAGACGCGATTCAAAACAGTAGGGTATGCCTGCAGAACCGAAAGGAACACTCGAAGAGCTCCTGAGTCAGCTCGGCTTTGACGCAACGGTGAAGGCGCATCAGTTGGAAGAAGGCCTCCTGCTCGATGTCCATGCGGACGATTCCGGTCGGCTGATCGGCAAGAAAGGCCAAACCCTTTCAGCCCTCCAGTTCATCCTCAATCGGCTCTTGTTTCAGCAAGACCCAAGCGCTCAAAAGGTCACGGTCGATATCGACTCGTACCGATCTCAAGCGCGTGAAAAATTAATCGAGCAAGCGATGGAAGCGGCTGAAAAGGTGCGTCGATGGGGCGATGTGGTGGAAATGGACCCGATGAACGCATTCGACCGGCGCATTGTCCACAATGCCTTAAAGGAAGACCCTTCGGTCGAGACTCAAAGCGTTGAAGTCGAGGGGAGCCAATTGAAAGCGATCCTCCTCCGACCGAGGCATTGAGAGGGGACGCGCTCCCCTCGCCAAGCCGCTCGGGGGCCCGATTTATCGGTCCGGTTGTCCTTTCGATAGTGAGCCGTAAGGCTCCGGCAATGTCAGCAACGACTCGCGGACCAATGTTTGAATACCGTGTCCAATTTGATGTCTTCGAAGGCCCATTGGACCTTTTGCTCTACCTGATTCGAAAGGAGGAAGTCAGCATCTATGAGATCAATTTAACCAAGATCGCGACCGAATTCATTGAATACATTGACGCGATGCGGCAGATGGACCTGGTTATTGCCGGGGATTTTTTGGTCATGGCCTCGACGCTCATGCAGATCAAGAGCCGAGAGCTTTTGCCTGTCGAGAAACGGGCTACAGCCGAAGAAGACGAGGAAGATGAGACGAATCCCAAATGGGAGCTTATTCGCCAGCTTGTCGAGTACAAGAAATTCAAAGACGCCGCCGGTAAGCTCGAAGACCTTCAGCACCAGAGGGAAAACCTTTTTCCGAGAGACCCCGGGAAGATCGAGCTCCCCACACCTCCCCAACATGGGGCGCAAGCCAATGTCTTTGCTCTCGTCAAAGCAGTCAATAAGGTCCTGCAACGCTTCAATGAACAGACTGAAACCCGTGAGATCTTCGAAGACCAATGGACAGTCAGCCAGAAGATCCAATACCTGACGCAGCTCCTCCGGGAACGAAAAACGGTCCGCTTCTTCGAACTGTTTACCGACGCGACAAGCCGCTCTGAAGTCGTGGTCACGTTCCTGGCGGTGCTGGAATTAATCCGGATGGACCAGATCGTTGCTTACCAGCCGGAGATGTTTGCTGAAATCGAGATCCATCTCATCGAAGAGGAACGGAAGCCGACGAACGAAGGGACCGGCACTGAAGAAAGCCCGGTGTCGTCCGCTTCGGCGTCGCCGATACCGCCAACAAGTGAAGACAGCTCGGCCGGCACCGATTCCGCCGGCGCCTCATCAGCCGAAGCATCGACATGGAACTGAAGTTCATTGTGGAGGCGATCTTGTTCTGTTCCGATAAGCCTTTGAGCCCGAAAGAAATTCGAGGCATACTTGATACGGCTGCCAAGGGCTCGGACGACGAGGCAGTCCAGTATTTTAAAAAGACCAAAGAAGCGGACATTGAGGCGAGCTTGAAGGCGCTGCAGGAGGACCATGCCGAGGCCGACCGGAGCTATCGGCTGCATTGCATGGCTGGGGCATGGCAATTTGTCACTCAGCCCGATTACGCCCCGTGGCTGCGAAGTATGCTCGGCAAGCGAAATCGGTCATCGAGGCTTTCGCAGCCGGCCCTCGAGACCCTTGCCATCGTGGCCTATCGTCAGCCTTTAACCCGCTCGGAAATGGAACAAATCCGAGGGGTCTCGGTGGATGGCGTGATCCAGACCTTGGTAGACCGTGAACTGATTGAGCCGGTCGGACGCGCGGACGTCGCCGGACGACCTGTGACCTACGGCACAACCACAGCCTTCCTCGATTATTTTGGTCTTGGCAGTCTTGAGGACTTGCCGGAGGCTGAAGAACTGAAGCGAATCCCGACCGGATCGGCCGGTCAAGCCGAAACCGACTCGCAATCGCAGGCGCAGTCAGGGGCGGACTCCGAGTCCCAGCCCGGAGATCAGTCGGGAGCGGAAACGGAATCAGGGGACTCCTCCGGCGAGTCACCCAACTCCGAATCGGCCACAGCGATCGGGGAAGCCACAACCTCCGATGAAACGGGCACCGAAGAGACGTCGAATGACGACGGAGCAGCCGAGGAGACGACGGGTGAGGAGGTAATCTCGGAGGACGAACCCACGTCGGAAGCAGGCGATCAGTCCGGCGCCGAGCAAGCCGAAGGGCTCGCTCAATCATGGCCGGAGGAGGAGCTCCCCGAGGAACGACCGGATGAGAGCCAGGCAGCAGAGACGTCTCACCCGCCCGAATCAGAAGACCATGGAAACGGAATCTAATACAAGTCAGCCGGACGTTGAAAAAACGGGCTCGGGGATCAAATCGTTGGACTTAGCGGAGCACCGAAAGGCAATCGATGACCTTGACGCCAAAATTGTCGAGTTGTTGAACGCTCGCACGGCTCATGTCCTTGAAATCGGCGCGGCCAAGGTTAAGGACGACAAGGCCATCTATGCCCCCCATCGAGAGCTGGAAGTCCTTGAGCGCGTATGCAACCTCAATGAAGGCCCCATTACGAATGAATCGCTTCGGGCAATCTATCGGGAAATCATGTCCAGCGCCCTTTCGCTGGAAAAGAAGATGGTCATTGCTTACCTCGGTCCGGAAGCGACTTACACCCATCAAGCCGGCCTGCGACGCTTTGGATCCAGTCTGACCTATTCGCCTCAAAAGACGATCCATGATGTCTTTACCGAGGTCAGTAAGAACCGAGCCGATTATGGCGTGGTCCCGGTGGAGAATTCCACAGAAGGCGTTGTCACAAGCACGCTGGATATGTTCATCGACAGCGATCTCAAGATCGTGTCGCAGATTGTGCTTCCAATCCAGCACTGCTTGGTGGGAAACGTTCCGCTCAATGAGGTCCGGCGCCTTTATACCCACCCTCAAGCCCTGGCCCAGTGCCGTGCGTGGGTACAAAATCACCTTCCTCACGCCGAAGTGATCGAGAGCTCATCCACCACGCGGGCCGCCGAACTGGCAAGCCAATGCTCTCAATCTGCGGCCATTGCCAGCTCACTGGCCGCCGAAAAATACGATTTGGCGCAATTGGAGACAGACATCCAAGACAATCCCGCCAATGTGACCCGGTTCCTCGTGCTGGGACGCCAGTATGGCGCTCGGACAGGCAGGGACCGTACGAGCCTCATGTTCAGCATTCGCGACGAGGTAGGCGGACTCCATAAGGCCCTCAAGGCCTTCTTCGAGCTTAATATCAACCTGACCAAGATCGAATCCCGCCCGAGCAAGCGAAAGGCTTGGGAATACTTCTTCTTTGTCGATTGCGACGGCCATCGCGACGATCCGAATGTGGCCCAAGCGATCGATCAGTTGGGCGAACATTGCACGTTCGTCAAAGTCTTTGGCTCCTATCCGAATACGGAAGTAGGTCACCGAGGACTGTGACCTGTCACCCTCTCAGGGAAGGCGGCGCTTACTATAGGGTCCTCCCTGATGGGATTGAGATCCATGGATTCCGGCAAGCAGAATCAGCCAACGACCGACTTCAAGCCCTATCCGAAGGACCTGAGTTATGAGCCCGGTCCGTTCGATATTATCGGGGACGTCCATGGGTGCTGGGATGAATTGCTTGCCTTACTGGAAAAGCTCGGCACGACGGTACGCAATGACTTCACGGTCCGGTGCCGGTCCGACCGGAAATTACTCTTTGTGGGCGATCTGGTGGATCGCGGTCCCAAGATCGCGGCCGTATTGAGGCTCATGATGCGGCTGTTCTATGAGGGACTTGCTATCCCGGTGCTTGGCAACCGGGATGCCGAGCTGCTTCGCTATCTGAAAGGCGAGCCGGTCAAGGTGACGAAAGGCCTTCGAATCACTCTGGACCAATTGTCCGAGGAACCTCACGACTGGCTTGGCGAAGTGACCCGGTTTCTTGAATCGTTAAACGACCATCATATTCTTGACCATGGACGGCTTGTCGTTGCTCACGCCGGCATTCAAGCTTGGATGCTTGGGAAACAATCCCCCGAAATCTTCGCCTTCACCGTCTATGGTCCGTCAAAAAATGAAACGGATGAATACGGTCTTCCTAAGCGCCTAACCTGGACCACCGATTATGCCGGCGAGGCCCTCGTCGTGTACGGTCACACGCCGGCAATAGACCCGGTTTTGACAAATAAAACCATTAACATCGATACCGGTTGCGTCTACGGCGGCAAGTTGACCGCGCTTCGATATCCCGACATGGGTTTCATTTCCGTCGCGGCCGGTCAAGCCTACAATACGGCACCTCGACCGTTCATATAGCGGAGCACCGCTTGAGTTATCCCCTCTTTATTCGCGCCTTTCGCGGGAAAAATTCCCCCTCCCCTCCGAGAGTGCCTTAGAAGGCCTTTCCTCTTTGTCAAAACGAGCCCAATGCCGTAATGTCATCCAAGCATCATCAAAGGACGCACTTATGAATTGGTCAACCATCCTTATTGTGGCAGCTATCGTCGCGGTGGTCATCGCCGTGCCGCTCATCATGCTGATCCGCGGCTACAACCGCCTCGTTACCTTGCGCAATCGCTTCAAGAATGCGTACTCCCAAATTGATGTTCAGCTCAAACGGCGTTACGATCTCATCCCCAACCTCGTCGAGACTGCGAAGGGGTATCTCAAGCACGAGCAGCAAACATTGCAGAACGTCATTGAGGCCCGCAACGCCGCCGCATCAGCCGCCGACAAAGCGGCACAGAACCCGGGCGAGTCCACCTCGATGAAGGAGCTTGCCGGCGCCGAAATGGGTCTCCGGGGCTCAATGGGACAATTCTTTGCATTGGCCGAATCGTATCCCGACCTCAAGGCCAATCAGACGATGTCGCAGCTCATGGAAGAGCTCACCTCCACCGAAAACAAGGTGGCATTTTCGCGACAGGCCTACAATGACGCGGTGATGAGCTATAACACAGCGCGCGAGAAGATCCCGACCAATGTCATCGCGGCTATGGGCAACTTTGGGCCGGCAGAGCCATTCGTCATTGAAGACGAAGAGCAAAAGGAGGCCCCCCAAGTCTCCTTCTCGTAACCGCGAAACCGAAACGCGTCATTTCCGGGAGACTCAGCCATGCCAATGGACTTCTTCGAGCAACAGGATAAAGCCCGGAGTAAAACGAAATGGCTCGTCCTCTGGTTTGTCGTTGCCCTTTTTTTGATCTGGTTTGCGATCTACTTCGTGTGCGCGCTTGTGTTCACTGCCAATGAGTCCGCTCACGGGCGGACGTCCGAGCGGTCGGCGATTTCGATTTCGCTCCCCGATTCGTGGCAGGACTTCTGGGACCCGGGACTTATCGCATGGGTGACTCTTGGTGTCGGCGTGGTGGTCGGGACAGGCGCCGGCATTAAAGCCATTCAGCTTTCGAAAGGCGGAAGCGCTGTCGCTGAAATGCTCGGGGGACGTCCGGTCAATCCCGGCACGAACGATCCGGACGAGCGTCGCTTGCTCAACGTCGTCGAGGAGATGGCCATTGCCTCCGGCACGCCGGTCCCCGATCTGTACGTCCTCGATCAAGAGCCCGGCATTAATGCGTTTGCCGCCGGCACCACGCCAACCAACGCAGCCATTGCGGTGACCCGGGGCGCCCTTGAGACATTTAATCGCGAAGAGCTCCAGGCAGTCATCGGTCACGAGTTCAGCCATATCCTTAACGGCGATATGCGCTTGAACATTCGCTTGATGGGGATTCTGGCAGGGATTATCGGGCTGGCCATCATAGGTCGCATCGTGCTGCACGGGTCTGTTTTGAGGGGCCATGGCGGGTCCGCAGGAGGTCGGGACCGTGGGGGCGGGGTTCCTATCCTGCTGCTTGGACTCGCCCTCCTTATTATCGGCTCCATCGGTGTCTTCTTCGGGAAGCTAATCAAGAGTGCTGTCTCACGTCAGCGCGAATTCCTGGCCGACGCGGCGGCGGTCCAGTTTACCCGAAATCCTTCGGGCATGAGCAGCGCCCTTAAGAGAATCGGAGGATTGCTCGACGGCTCACAGGTCAATTCGCCAAACGCCGAAGAAGCGAGTCACCTGTTTTTCGGCAATGCCCTTAAAGGAAGCTGGAGCCGGTGGTTTTCGACTCATCCGCCCTTGACCGAGCGAATCCGGGCTATCGATCCGGAGTTTAATGGGGTATTTAGCATGGCCGAGCCTCCCGGCAAATCCGCCAGGGGCTCGGAGAGACAGTCCGAAACCGCCGAAGCCGAAGCCTTCGCCGGCTTCGCTCAGGGAGAAGACCCACGGGCGGCGCCGGCAACACCGTTGACACCATCCCAAAGTCAAACGGAGGCGGAATCGAGTGAAATTCCAGTGCATGTCGACAGTGTCCTTCCGAGCATCGGCTCGCCGAACAACCGCCATCTCGACTACGCAGCCGAGTTGATGGGCTCCCTCCCCGCAACAATCAGGGAGGCCGTACGAGATCCGTTCGGCGCCTGCGCGATTGTCTATTGCCTGCTCCTGAGCTCTGAAGAGACCGTTCGAGACACCCAGCTTCAAGCGCTGAAGCGGCAAGCCATTCCCGCCATGCTCCAGGAAGCTCAGCGACTGCTGCCGCAAGTCCGTCAGCTCCCGCCGCAACATAAGCTCAGCTTGATCGATCTCGCGTTACCGACCTTGCGCGAGCTCTCCTCAAACCAATACGATCGCTTTCGATCCGATATTCGAGCATTGATCGAGGCCGACGAGCAAATGGACCTCTTTGAATATGTCCTCGAGAAGGTGTTACGGCATCACCTGGACCCTGAATTTGGACGGGAAAAGAAACGACAACTTGCCCACTACCACAGTGTCCGAGGCCTGATTCAAGAATGCCGCATCCTCCTTTCGGCAATGGCCCATCTGGGTCACAAAGATGCCGCGAGCATTAACCGAGCCTTCAACGAGGGAACGCAACAGCTTGGTCTTTCCCATCCCCAACTACAACTCCTTGAGTTGAAAGATTGTCGGCTCGATCAGATTGACACCGCCTTGGATACGGTTTCGTTGGCAACAGCCCGGGTTCAAAAACGGATCCTTAAAGCGCTCGCCTATGCCGTGGCCGCCGACGGTCTGGTTCGGCAAAAGGAAGCGCAGCTTTTACGGGCGATTGCCGACCACTTAGGCTGTCCGGTACCTCCCTTCGTCAAGAATGCTTGATAGGGGGAGTCGTGATTCCGGTGATTCCTATTTGGCAATTTCCCAATTCAAGCCTATCTTAAAGCCGGAAAGCGAGTTTGTTATGTCGCTGTTAGCTGCCGTTCATTTTAACGACCTGCTTAACCTGGTATTGCTGGCAATCTTGATCGGATTTCAAGTATGGATGCTTGTGGATGCAATCCGACGTGAAGCTTGGGTCTGGGCTGTGGCGATCTTTTTCTTTTCCCCGGTCGCCGCGGCGATCTACTTCGTTATGGTCTATCGTGCCGCTTTTGCGACAGCGGGCGTTTCCGGCGGCGGCACCGTCCCGCCGGCCCCCTCTCAAGAGCGAATTGAAGACCTGCAAGCGCGAATTGAAGATCTCGATAAAGCGCATCTTCACTCACAGCTTGGAGATGTCTACGCCGAAGATGGCGACCTCAAAAAGGCCGAGGAGTGCTACCGAGCCGCTTACGAACGGGACCAAGAGGACTTGGACATTCAAGCCCGCCTTGGACGCTGTTTGGTCCGGCAAAATCGCCCCTCCGAAGCCCAACCGTGGCTTGAGGCCGTTTGCCGAGAGAAGCCAAAGCACGAATATGGCCACACAATGATGGCCCTCGCCGAAACCTTCGAATCAATCGGAGAACCGCAAGCGGCAATCAAGACTTGGCAAAGAGTGCTCGAAAACCATTGCTACGACCGTGCCCGCGTTCGCCTTGCCGAGCTTTACCTCCGACAGGGGAGCAATCAGCAAGCCCGAGAGCTTCTCAATGAGGTCATCGCCGACAATGCCAACCTCCCTCAGTTTGCCCAAGACCGGGAACGGGAGTGGGTTGAGCGAGCCCAGAAACGCCTCCGTGAGCTCCAGCAGCGCGGGTAAGGCAAAGGCGCCTCGGATAAGGGCTTCCGGATCCAATCATGCCGCGCCCCTGAATTGACTTTTCTTTGATTGCCCGCCACTTCTGTAAAATTCCCATTGGAACACGCCCGTTATGTCTCCTACTGTTAATCGGTATGCCGTCGTTCGATATCGTTTCCGAAGTAGACTCGATGGAAGTCTCCAACGCCGTTCACCAGGCGCAAAAAGAGCTGGCCAACCGTTTTGACTTCAAAGGAATCAAGGCGGAAATTTCGCTCGATAAAGACGCCATCCATCTGTTCAGCGAAGACAAGCACAAATTGCAACCGCTGGTCGAGCTGGTGATCGGCAAGCTCGCCAAGCGCCTCTCAAGTCTCAAGAACGTCACCCAAGGCGAGCCGACTATCTCCCCCACCGGCCAAGCCCGTCAGACGATCACTATCAAGCAAGGACTCGAACCGGAAATGGCCAAAAAAATCGCGAAGGTGATTCGCGACAAGAAGATCAAGGTCCACCCCCAAGTGCAGCACAACACCGTCCGGGTCTCCGGAAAAAATCGCGACGACCTCCAATCCGCGATCCAAGCCGTCAAAGAGCATGATTTCCCGGTGGCCCTCGATTTCCAAAACTTCAGGGAGTAAAACCGCCCTGTACCGGTTACTACTCCCTCTGCAAAGAAATCTATCAACGTTTGCAAAAGTTCCTCCACGGACAAGCAAAGGGAGAAGCGGCTGCCAGCCCCTTCATTCCCTTCTCTTTATCGTGCAGGAATTGTTGCAAAGAACAATATGACCCCGGGCGTCGGTTTAAGGGCTTCACCGCTTGATGCGGGCGCTGCCGCCCCCCATGACGTCGAGCACCTCATCCAGCGTCACTTGTGAGGTATCGCCGCGGGTTGTCTGCAGCAACGCCCCATGCGCCGCACCGAAGTTGACAATGTCCTGAGGGTCCATTCCCGAGATAAAGCCGTAGGCGATCCCGCTCGAGAAGCCGTCGCCGCCGCCGACGCGGTCCTCGATCTCGAGGTCTTCAAACTTGCGGGCCTCGTAAAACTGGCCGTCGTGCCAAAGGATCCCGGACCAATTATTGAGCAGGCCGCTCTTGACCTCACGGAGTGTGGTGCAGATCGCCTTGATGTTGGGGTAGGTCTTGACCACCTTCTCGACCATTTTCTTGTAGTTCTCCACCGGCAGCTTTGAGAGGTTTTCATCCACCCCTTCGACCTCGAATCCGAGGGCCTTTTGGAAATCTTCTTCATTGCCGATCAAGACCTGGACATACGGCATGAGCTCCTTCGTCACTGAGATCGCTTTCTCACTGCTCCAAAGCTTGCCGCGAAAGTTCAGGTCGTAGCTTGTAACCGTGCCGGCTTCACGAGCCCCTTTCAGCGCCGCCTTGACGACTTCCGGCGTGGTTTCGGACAGCGACGACAAGATTCCCCCGGTATGGAGCCAACGCACCCCTTCGCGATGGAAGAGATTCTGCCAGTCGATCTCATCGGCTTTCATACCGCTGATTGAGGAATGGCCACGATCATACATGGTCGAGCTCGCCCGAACGCTGGTGCCGACCTCGGTGAAGTTCAGGCCGACTCGCCCGGTTCGCCCCACGCCGTCATATTTATGGAGCGCCACGTGAGAGGCATCCATGCCAATGGCTCGGGCATGGTTCAAAATGATTCGTCCTACGGAATTGTCGGGAAGCTTGGTAATGAAGCCGCCACGCAGCCCAAGGCGCGTGCAGGCATAAGCCACATTGAACTCCCCTCCCCCGACATCCACTTCCATCGTCTTGGCGAATTCAACACGCCCATGGCCCGGAGGAGACAAACGGACCATGCATTCACCAAGCGACATGATATCGTATTTGCACTGATTCGCATCGTTCACTTCGATCGACATAATTTCAGCATTCTCAAAACGGATGTCCGGTGTCAACACAGGAAAGCGAGCCGGACCGGTAAAGTCGGAGAAAACCCCTTGCTGAAGCAAGCGAAAGGCATGTTAATTGTTATCGGTTGAAGGAGAGGGAACGCTTGGCAACGCAACTTCCAATTTGGCAGCTCCAAGGGCAGATCATTCAAGCGGTTAACGAGCACGATCGCTTGGTTTTGATTGCGTCGACCGGGTCCGGAAAATCGACGCAGGTGCCTCAAATCCTCTTGGACGGAGACGGCAACCGCTCGGTCATTGAGCCGGAGCAGAAGGTGATCGTCCTCCAGCCCCGACGCGTTGCAGCACGCACGGTTGCTTCGCGCGTCGCATGGGAGCGAAGCACCCGGTTGGGACAAGAAGTCGGGTATCAAGTGCGCTTTGAGGACCACACCAGCCTCGGGACACGCATCTCGTTTGTCACTGAAGGGATCCTTTTACGGTGGCTCCAAAACACCCCGCTACTCCCGAACGTCGGAGCAATCATCTTTGACGAATTTCACGAGCGAAACCTCTTGAGCGATGTGGCCCTGGCGCTCACAAAGCGATTGCAGGAAGCTCAAAGAACCGATTTAAAGCTCGTGGTAATGTCGGCAACGTTGGATGCCCAGCCCGTGGCGGATTACCTGGGTCGGAGCGCCGCTCAGGAGCATCTCGACCGGCTCGAGGGGGCCG
>JAHEOI010000110.1 GCA_018610125.1 Verrucomicrobiota bacterium | reverse complement strand
GTTTGAGTTTCCAAAGACGCCTTATGAGGGGCATTTCACCGAGCTTGGGCGAAACGCGATCCGGTTTCGCAAGGTCGTCGACTGCTGGGTGCGCGATGTGCGAATCATCAACGCCGACAGCGGGCTCTTCATTCGCGGGACCTTCAATACCATCAAAGGCCTGGTCATCGAATCGGACCGAGAGCCCGACGAGGACCGCAACAGCACCGGGCATCATGGGGTAACACTTACCGGTGCGGACAACCTATTGACCGACTTCGACATTCGGACGCGCTTTATCCACGACATCACCGTCAGTCACCATACCTCCGGGAACGTCATTTCCGACGGAAGAGGCGATGACCTGGCCTTGGACCATCACCGGTATGCCAATTTTGAGAATCTCTTCACCAATATCGATGCGGGAAAGGGAACCCGTCTATGGCGTTGTGGAGGAGGCTCCGGGCTGGGCAAGCATTGCGGTGCCCGCGGCACCTTTTGGAACATTCGAGCCGATCGGCCTCTCCATTATCCGCCGGATTCCTTCGGACCGGTGTCAATGAATCTGGTCGGACTCGAGACCCACGCGCAGGGAACGACCGATCCGGATGGCAAATGGTTCGAGGTGATCCCGCCTGAAAAGCTGGCTCCCCAAAACCTGTATCGGGCGCAGCTTCAGCGGCGATTGGGTGAGTAAGGCCGCCAAGGGAAGACGTGACCTTTTCAGCTGTCGTGGAGCTGGTTCAAGGGTTTCTGGCTCGCATCAGCGAGCTGGAGACGCAAAACCAGGCCCTTCGCGATCGGCTCTAGCAAAACAGCCGCAACAGCAGTCGGCCTCCGGCATCAGATTTCCCAAAGCCGCCTCAAAACGCCAACCAAAGCCGCCGCAGCGGTCGTAACCGCCCGCCGGACGGCCAAAAAGGTCATCCCGGATCAACGCTGCAGTGGAATCCCAATCTCGACCATGTATGCAATTCCCAGCTGGGCCAATTTTTGTCTCGATTCAAAATTGACCAACGCATGACGCCCGTTCCGGGTTGGGATGTGCCCGGATGGGAGCGCCGGGAAGAAGGGCCGCACCACGATCACTCGAGAAAATTTGTTTTGCTTCTCTCATCGAGCCTCCAATGGGACGAACATCCGGTCAGACCTTACAGGGTCGCCGATGAACCACGTTTGACCGTCCGTTGACTTTGGCCCGAATTTTCTGCATTAAAACCGGACGGATCTCCGTCTCCGTCAATGCAAGCAACGAGCGTTATGTTGTTCAAGAAGGCGGAAAAGCGGCTCGACGAGCTTTATCGACAGAACCAACAAGGTCTCTACACGGTTGCATTGGCAATCACAAAGGACGAGATGCTCGCCGAGGACGCCATTCAAACCGCCTTCTGCAAGCTCTACCGGACGCCCAAGCCGGCGCGCAATTTGAAGGCTTACGCATTTCAGATGGTGCGAAACGCGGCCGTCGATCAGTTACGCACGGCGTCCCGATTCACCGGAGTCGACGAGATCGATATCTTTGCCTCGACGCAATCGGCTGACGAGAGCGCCGCGGCCGAGGAAGAGCGGCGCTTGATCAGTGCGGCACTCGCCAAGCTGAACGAGGACCAGCGCGAAACGATTATCGATTCGAAAGAGAGCTTTGATTTTGAGGGTAAGGGCTCTTTGAGACAAAGCGGAGGATTGAGTTACCCCGTAACCATTT
Organism: Verrucomicrobiota bacterium; assembly: GCA_018610125.1. GTDB lineage: Bacteria > Verrucomicrobiota > Verrucomicrobiia > Limisphaerales > JAHEOI01 > JAHEOI01. Next base: position 18,003 of record JAHEOI010000110.1, on the reverse strand, counting down.
CTTCCGATTCCTTTAGGCTTGAGATTACAGCATACACGACGAATAAGCAGTTCATTGTCGAGGGAAAGCTCCGTCCCAAAGAACAAACCCCGGCAAAAAAAGCGAAGAAATTTAAGCAGAATCTCACCGACCTTAAGCCGACACGCATTGAATTGGCAAGAGACGAAAAAACCGGTCGGCGTCTGCTTGTCAATCTCACGCCCGATCTTCAGGTCGAAAAAAGCCAATCCTCCGAGTCGCTTAGCGACTCAGTCAGCGTTGCCTCGATGCGGTTCGACAACTCGGCAGTCATCGTCAACGATAAGCAGTACGCCGGTCGGATCTCCGGGGTCATATCCAGTAGCGCCGGGACGGCGAGCTTGGCGAATGTCAACATTACCGGTGTCGGCAAGGTTGAGTTTGCCTTAACCCCCTTTGGTGGTGCCGAAGTCATCGGGAGGCTCGAAGGGACTCATATAGAGCTGCCGATCCGGGATTCGGTAACCGTGGATATCTATGGGGTCCGAAACGCCGACTTCAATGCCCCTTTTCCCGAGGGTGCGTATCACGTCTGGGGACGGGTAAGTGATAAGGCGAAATATGCCGATTTGGAGCTCATCAAGGAGTTGATCAAGAAGATGGATCCGGATAATCCAAGGAGAAAAGGGATGAAGAAAATCCTCGAGGCTGTCAAGAATGATAAGCCGACAGTAATGGGCTATGGGTTCCGGGAGATTCCCTTAAACTGAAATATTAACTGCGCCCGTTCATCGCATTTGGAAGCGCTTCCGGACCCCACAGAAAGGCGAGACATGGCGCGGTTCGGGCGTTGATTTACAGATGAATCGGATCCCTAACGGAAGCTTTACCATGGGACAGTCCAAGAAAAGTCCGCTTGTCGTCCCAAAAGACCCACCGCGCAAGGTAGTCTTTAAGGAGGGCTTCTGGTTGGGGAAGTATGAGGTGGCCCAAGCGCAATATGAAACGAGCATGGACGAAAATCCGAGCTGCTGGCACCTCGATGTTGAGGTGTGCTCTGCGACGGGTCGCGTGTCGTATGCCGCTTCGGACGTAACGTGCTGGCACGGTTTCCGGCTTGCGTTGCGCCCGATTTCAAACTCGAATCAATGAAAACGCAAGGGGCGTGCCTTAAAGTGCGCTCGGCCTGAGTGCCGCAGAAGTCCGGCAGGGCGAAGTAGGCTCCGTGACAATGGCGAGATAGGTGCCACACGCAACATAACCCTCCCTGTGCGAAAAACGGTCCGGACGGGAAGATAGGCTCGAGGCTTCCCAAGAAGATAAAGCAATTAGGGTCTGTACAGACCCTAAGCCTTGAGTTTGTTTGGAATTCCTTTTTTTTTCTTGCTTTCTGCTACATGTGTAGCATAATGTGGTAACCACAATCATAGCAGAGGCAATGGGACTATCAGAGAAAATATCGGAAGCAGAGTGGGCGGTCATGAGTGTTTTGTGGCAACAGCATCCCCTGCCGGCCGCCAAGGTAGTGACGGCGTTATGGGAGGAGAAGGGCTGGAGCTTGACTACGGTCCGCACGCTCTTGGCAAGACTGGTGAAGAAGGGCGCCGTCGGGGCGCAACTGGAAGGTAGGCGATATCTGTATGAGCCAAGGATCAACATGGATACTTGCATAAAGGACGCCGGCCGCTCATTGGTGGAGCGGTTTGCCGGGACCTCCGCCTCGAGCATGGTGATTAACATGGTCAAGGAGACGGAGCTATCCAAGGAGGAAATCAAAGAGCTCAAACGGATCTTGCGAGACAAGGAGAAGTAGCATGGATGCGGTGCTGGAAGTGGGACATGGGGTATTCGATTGGGTTTTGGAGGCGAGCTGGCAAGCCGCGTTTCTGGCGGTATTGGTTTTGGGGGTGCAATGCCTGTTGCGAAAGTGGCTTACGGCTGAGTGGCGTTATGGGCTGTGGCTGTTGGTGATTTTGCGGTTGCTTATCCCTGCTTTTCCGGAGAGCGCATTCAGTGTCTACAATTTGAGACATCTTGCGGGCGTTCCGGAGTCCCAGTTTCAGCGAAATGAGCGCCTCAATCGGCGGGCAGGCACACGAAGCACTGAGCAAGAGCAATCGGACTCAGGGACGCAAGAGACAGGGCTTGCAGTGCCCGATCCGAGCCCCGGAAGCGCCGAAGAGACGCCTGTTGCGGCCAAAGCATCGAGTGAGCCTCGTATGGCCACGGGGAGATCGCAAGAGGAGGGGAAGCCGGTTCTTTCGAGCGTAAGCTTTTACGATTTCGTGATGGGGCTGTGGCTGGCCGGCGCGACGGCCTTGGCGTTATCCGTCGTCATTGGCAATTTTCGGCTGGTCGTGCTGCTGCGCCGGAATGCGAGAACGGTGACAACCCCACAGGTTTTGAGCAGCCTCAAAGCCTGTGGGGTGCGAATGGGGGTGAGACCGCCCGAATTGGTGGAGACGGATCTTGTTCAAAGTCCGGCGGTCTATGGACTGTGGCGGCGTCGGCTTTTGCTGCCTCGGCATGTCGTGCGGGAGTTCAGCCCTGGCGAGCTTGAGTATGTCTTCCTGCACGAGCTGGCGCATCTCAAACGACGAGACACCTGGGTGGATGCGGCTATGGTGGCTTCTAAGGTGCTGCACTGGTTTAATCCGGCCGTTTGGCTGACTGTGTCCCGGATGCGACTGGAACGAGAATTGGCTTGCGATCGCATGGCGTTGGCACGGAGTAACGAGGACGAGCGTGTCAGCTACGGGGATACGTTGATCAAGGTCTTGGAACGGTTTCGCCGTGCCTCTTCGGTTTTGGGAGTGGTTGGTGTTCTCGAGGACAAAAGCCAACTTAGGAGGAGGATTGAACTGGTTGCGAGTTATCGACCCAAGCGAAAGTGGCCCATACTTGGGGGATTAGTCCTCCTTTTCGTCGGCGCAATTGCATTGACCGATGCGGAGAGCTCAGGGAAGACCATTCAACTAGAGGATGGGTCGAAGGTCGCGATTGCCAAGATTACCTCGGGAACAGACCAGCGCTTTGTCTATGGCAGTTCGTGGGAGAAGTTCACTTATTCGGTCGTTCCGGCCTATTTCCTGGATACGCAACAAGGTGACGGCGAGGAATTGACGTATAGGCAATTCAGGGATTCGCATGGACGCAAAGCCATCTTTCGTCCAAAAGAGAGCTCGGTTGTCTTATGGATCAAGCATCATGGATTCGACGGCTCGATTTCCTCATACGAAAGTCAGTATCAATTGGTGACGATCGGGCCGGGCGGACGCCCGTTCTCCACTGCGCAAGTCCATCCGATCGACAAGCTTAAAGAGCGAGCGATTCTGGCCTGGGAGCTCGAAAGGTTTCCGAGGCGGGGTGAGAAGATCAAGTGCCGCCTAGAGACGCAACGAGGAACGGAGTGGGAAGAGGTGGCACGGTTTTCGGTGCCGAACCCGAAGCGAAAGGATTATCCCCAGTGGGAGCCAAAGCCGTTGCCGATTGCCAAGAGTCGTGACGGGGTTACCGTCAAATTGACCGACCTTAAGACGGGCGACCATCCATCGTACAGTTACCCCGGGATGAACGAAAGTTCGTATGAGACACGGATCGGAGTCGAAGTCTACGTCAATGGAGAGCCGACAACCACTTGGCATCCAAATCCCATTTCAGCTATTGATGCCACCGGCAATCGCCATCCCGAGGACTGGAACGGTGTCGTGCAAGACAATGTGAACAACGAGCAAGGCTGCATCGTTGCCGGCCTAATAGGACCAAGTGAGCCATGGAAGATCCGGGTTAGCTTCCGGGCGGGTCCAGGTGCAAGCGTTGCTGAAGAGTCTCTCACTCGCATTTCCGATTTCCGCTTGAGCACTAACGATACCTCGGTGGTCACAAGGAAAGTGGGTAATGTGTCACTTGAGCTGCGCACGAAGCTTAATAAGCATACAAAATCTCCTTTGCGGGTTCATAGCACGCCACCGGCCGAGAACGGCGGATATCAAGTAACGATCGTAAGTGCCAAGAACGAGTCGGGCGAGACGGTGCCGTTGACTCGAAAAGTGTATAATAGTCAGAAGGGGCTTACATGGTTCGAGCCTGATGAAGGGGAGCTTGCGATGCCGCAGCGTCTTGACTTGACTGTGGCGGTTTACAAAGCCCGAGAGTTCGAATTTATCGCGCAGCCCGACTGGTTTTCGCAGAAGTGGACAGAGCCGACGAAAGAAGATATCCCGGAGCTGATCAAAGAGTTAAACAGCGAGAATCGTACCACCCGCTGGAATGCGGCGGAGGCTCTGAGAGAATTGGGTGTTCTGGCCGAGGAGGCAGTGCCGGCTTTGACGAAGGCCTTGGATGATTCTTCTCCCAAAGTGCGTCGATCGGCGGCGAATGCGCTCCGGCAAGTTGGCCGACCCGCCAAAGAGGCGACGGATGAGCTGCTTGCACTTTTGGACGATCCGTCGAAGTATATTCCTGGGACAGCGGCGCGTGCCCTTGGAGAAATCGGAGCGCAACCGGAGACGGTTGTTCCAAGGCTGGTTAAGGCGTTGGAGGCGAAGGATTCCCATCTTCGCCAATATGCCGCCAGGGCCCTCGGTGAATACGCGCCAAAGAGTCGACCCATTGTCAGCAAACTTCTTGGTTTGCTTAATGACTCGGACACCTGGGTCAAAGAAGAGGCGGTCAAGGTATTGGGAAAGATGCCGGCGAATCCGGAGCGCGTCGTTCCCAAGCTCATCCCTTTGCTTAAGGCCCACAACGAGGCCATTCGGAGTAACACCCGCGAGGCAATCGTCGCGCTCGGAGTGCCTACGGAGAAATCTTTAAAGGGAATCAAGGAAATTGCGCGCTCAAGCTCAAATCTGGAGGCACGGAAGGTTGCGATCCGAACGCTTGGCGAGCTTGGAGAAGAGGCACGGGCAACGATTCGTGATTTGGAAGCCATCGCGAAAGAGGCCTCGCCGGAAATTGCCCTCGCCGCGGCGGTCTCGCTGTTTGAAATCGATGGATCGAATCAAACCGCCAAGACACTCTTTCTTGAAATGATGAGGCACTCGGATGCCGACGTTCAGGTAAGCGCGATCGGACGATTGAGCGGGCTCGAGATTGAGAGAGGGCAACTCCATAAGGCTCTCGTGAAAATGGCGGAACATTCAAATGCAAGCGTGCGGGCTACGGCTGTTCAAACAATCGGTAGAGCGAACATCTCTTCCTGCAAGGCCGTCAGAAGGTTGGTGGATGCCTTGGGCGACGAGAAGGAAAGGGTCCGGAACAACGCGGCCCGAGCGTTGGCGATAGTCGGGACGAAAGGAAAGCTCGCCGAAAAGGCGCTCCCAAAGCTCGAAAGAATGATCAAAAAGGCCGATCCGCGGGACCGATACAAAATGGCTCTGGCTATTTGGCGAGTTGATTCTAGCAGCGAAACCTTCGAAAGGGTTGCCGATATCCTCCGAAATCGCGATGACCAAGGGGCGATCATTTATTTGTTGAAGCAGATTGGGCCTCCGGCGAGACCGTTTGTGCCACTGCTTGAAGACTTCAAGCGCCAAACCGGTGCTCCGTGGGAGCGGAAGAGAATTACCGAGACGCTTGCCGACATCAAGACAGGGGGCGACTGAACCCCCTTTGCAATAGGGATTTCCCGTAGGCGCTCTAAGCCTCAATAGGTACCAAGCCAGAATCGGCTCAGGACGTTACAAAAACGTTACACCCGCCCTCGGACGATACGTGCAAAGCTGCTCGTGTTAAGCCACATTCAACGAAAGGAACGCATCATGATCAAAAATATGACGATATTGGTCGGCTGGATCGTACTGACGCTGGTCGGCTCGACGGTGTCGCTAGTGGCGCAGAAATCGTCGGAGGCCGGCGCAGGTACCAATCGGCGCTCAGGCGGGGTATCGCAACCCAAGCCCCCGACCGCTGCCCCAATCTTCGAAGCGGAAAAGGGAGTCGCCCAAGGAATTCTTGCCGAAGAGCGGGGACGCACCGAGGAGGCCATCGAGACCTATCAACGCACGATCGAGCAATTCGATCGACAACGTCCCCACGTGGCCCAGGCGATTTTTCGCCTTGCCGAGGCCTATCGCGAACAGGGGAAGACCGACGACGCCAAGGTCCTCTACGCTCGTCTCTTGCGGGAGTTCCCGGACCAATTTGATCTGGCCCGAATTGCGCATCGACGCCTGTTTCCGGAAAGGGCTTCCAAGCCGGGCCCCAAATCCGTCGACTCGTCTCCAAGATCGGAACGCCGCCCCGGCATGTCATCGGAATCCGATCAGCTCAATCTCCGTTTGATGTCCGTTGATCGCGAGGCCCAGATTCCGGATCAAGGAAGACGGTTGATCATCGTGGCGAAAATCGGGGACAACCTCCATGTCCGGGGATTCGATGAGGATGGAAACCGGGAGTTTGACATTGCCGAAGGCGAGTTAGCCCCGGACAAGAGGAACGAGCTCAAACAAGTGCTCGAGCCCTATTGGGCTAACCCGGACCTGCTCAAAGAGCACGAGCAGGCGCTGATCCGACGCGCTGAATCGATTCTGCGGGACGCACTCTTATCTGGCGATCGACGAAAGGCCAGGGTCATCAAGAACCTCAATGGGCTGAAGCAGATCCAATTGGGCATACGCATCCACGCCTCTAACCATGGCGGGGCGTTGCCCAAGCGTTTGAAGGCCATCGATTCGAAATTGGGCAAAACGCGACTTCCGGAGATCTGCCGGCGGATCAACGAAAATGGGCGTCTCATCTACTTCCCGCATCCACGGAAGATGAGCGAGATAGAATCGCCTGCGGACACGGCGCTCCTCGTCGCTCGGCTTGATCTCGATCCGGCAGTCGTGCTCGTAGGCTACGCCAACGGCCATGTGTCTAAGGTCGACCAAGGCTTCCTCCAGGTCTTGAGGAGTGCGTTGGATCCTTATGCGGCAAAAAAGTCGCAGCAACGTGCCACGATGATTCTTGCTTCGAGGCTGCTTGTTGATTCCGATCGGAAAGGGCTATCTGATGAAGCGAGATCCCTTACTGAAATGCTTCGCAGGGTAGCCCGAGAAATAAAGGTTAAGAATGAGGCTGATCCCTATGCGGCCGTAACGATTCATTTGAAGAATCTCGACGAAGAGTCGACACCCGAACGGCCGGATCCAACCGAAATTCCACGGACCTTATTGCCAGAAACCCCTGAGGACGCTCTCAAGCATTTGGCAAAGGGAATTCAGACTTACGCGGCCAATGCAGAAGGAAGGCTTCCGCCCAATTTAGGGAAGATCACCGAATACCTGGGTGACAGAAAGCGATTCGAAAAGGTGATCCAACTTTTCAGTAGTCCCGGCTCAAAGAAGTCAGGAGGAGTCGTCTATATTCGACCGACAAACACGATGTCTGGCATCCCTGACAAAGCTGAAATCGCCGTCCTTGTCGGAATCCCTCCCTCGTCAGACGCAGCGCACGTCGCCTATGCCGACGGGCACGTGACGACGCACAACGTTTCGAATAGCAACGACTCAATGGCTGGGATAACAACCATTCTGACCGACGAGCTCAAAAAGATCAAAGAGCTCTACACCGAGCCGGTCGTACGGTTGGGCCTTCAGAAATCGATGCCGTTCCAAAGCGTCGTCGCCCTTCATGAGATGTTCTCGCAGCTCGGAATCTCGGCTAAGCTATGGAATACCGGCTTCGATTCAGGCGAAGGGATTATGCTCTTGTCCTTCGAGGAAGGCACTGATTAGAAATAGCCGATGGTCACACCGAAACAGCCCAAATTCTTCTGGCAGGGGATCTTGATCTTGCTGCCGGCCTTTTTATTGGCCGGATTTGGGCTTTGGTCTCTCCGACAGCAGCGCGTGCTCGCATTGCATGATGCGCGGGAACTGGCCGGAAAGCGGAGCACGCAGTTGACGGAACGCCTCGCGAAGGCTCTCCGATTGGAGCCGGCGAATCTGCCATCGACGCCGAAAAACGGAACCATGAATTTCCGCTCACCCGCTCAAGACCCGGCCAGTAGAGTGAAGACGGACAAGGGCGCCTTCATCGCGTTCCTCGATACATCCGGTAAAATTGTCTATCCCCCGGCGAAGGTAGGACTTCCCCTGCCTTCGCCCGTGGAGGCGCTTCGATTGCCTCCGCACGCCCAAGAGCTATGGCGATCGCTTGAAGAGCCGGCCGCTGCTTCAACCGACCCAATCGATCCGACAGGCCTATGGGAACGCGCCCGGCAAAGTGATCTCCCCAAACGTCATCGTGACATTGCAACGAAGCGGATCGCCTCCATGGCTTGGACAGCAGGCAAACGCAATTTTGCAATCCGGCTCTGGACGCGGCTCTACCGAAATGGCGGGGAATCGGTTGGCGAATCGGGCTACCCGCTCCGATTTCATGCCGCTTTGCGTCTGCTCGACGTCAAGACGGGGCATTCATCGCTGCTCACCACGACAAGCTTCAGGCAGGGCCAAGAGCCAGCGAACCGAAAAGGCTCGCCGGCAACTGAAGCCAATGACATTCCGATCGAAACCGAGGAGCTTGTTAACTGGCTTTGTGGCTTTGCTGTGCTCCACCCGAGCTCGCTCACAGATATCACCTTCCAAGAGGTGGCGAAAGCAGTCCAAGGCATACAAGCATTGGAAGAGACCGTTAGCCGATGGCGTGAGATCAAACGCCACCATAAGCAGACCCGAGAGATCATGACTTCGGTCACATCGGCAATTGAAGCAGGCACGTCACCAACAAACGCGGCCGGGTGGCTTGAGGTTTCGGACAAATCCTACTGGATCGATCCTCGATCGGCCGCTGACCACGACGGTCCGCGTCATCTAATTGCTTGGCCCGAAGACCGCCTTCAAGAAATCGTCGATGAGGCAACCTCCTCATTCCCGGTTCCCAACTACATAGGAGTCAATCTTACCGTTTCCGGACGCGAGATTTTAGAGTCAGGCAACGATGGCGCCGAGCTCCTGGCAGACAACTTGGCCGCCAGAGGCGCCGTTCAATGCACGATGACACTGGCGCGGCCCGATCTCCTCTACAAACAAGAGCGCATTCAGACATATAGTTTCGCCGGTTTGCTCCTATTCGCCCTGATCGCGGTATCAGGGGGCTTCCTCTCGGCCCGTCGCGCGTTTCATCGCCAACGGGAGCTGAGCCAAATGAAGAGCAACTTCGTCTCCAGTGTTTCCCACGAAATGCGCGCCCCGGTCGCTTCGGTTCAATTGATGTCGGACGAGCTCCATTCCCTTGAACTCGACGACGAGGAAGCCATTCGAGACTATCATCGCTTGATCTCAAAAGAGTGCGGCCGGCTTTCCGCCCTGATCGAGAATGTTTTGGACTTTTCACGCCACGAGCAAGGACGCAAAGAGTATCAATTTGACTGGCTCGATCTGAATGAATCAATCCGGGAGGCGATCGAGGGGATGCGGATTCAGGCTGCGGAAAAGCAAGTGACGCTGGAAACCGCTTTGACGGAGGAAGTGGTGCCGATTTACGCCGATGCTCCTTCATTGCAGCGGGTCCTTATCAACCTGCTAGACAACGCCATCAAGCACTCCGAAGAAGGCGCGTCGGTCACGATCGGTGTCGAAGTGCACGAGAAGACCGTCTCGTTTTGGGTCAGGGATCAAGGGCCAGGCATCCCTCCGGAAGAACATGACAAAATCTTCGACCAATTCTATCGTCGGGGATCAGAGCTGGTTCGCCAGACACCCGGCGTCGGATTGGGCCTCGCGCTGACCCAAAAAATTGTGGCCGCTCATCATGGCGTGATTCAGCTCGACAGTGCAGAAAATCAAGGGGCATGCTTTACAGTACGAATGAATCGGGCAGCGAGAAAACGAGAGAGTCCGGATGGTCAACGATGGCAATCAACCTAATCCTAATCCTAATCCTAATCCCAAGCCCGAGACGATCTTGATCGTCGAGGATGAGCTGCCGATGAGGACCGTGTTAGGTCGATGCCTAAAACGGCGCGGATACAAGATCATCACAGCTCAAAACGGAGTAAGCGGTTTGGCGACGCTTTCCAAAGCCTCGCCCGACCTGATCTTGCTGGACATCATGATGCCCAAGCTCGATGGCTTCTCCTTCTGCCACGAGGCACGCCGTGCAGGCTGCCATGTCCCGATCCTCGTCGTAACCGCCAAAGGGAGCCTCTTCGATCGAGTGCATGGACTCGACATCGGCGCCGACGATTATCTTGTCAAACCATTCAAGCGCGATGAGCTTTTGGCACGCGTCCGAGCCCTTCTCCGTCGTGCGCAGGGTCAGCTTGCCATCGGCAACAAGCTCCTCTTGGACAATGTGGTGATCGACTTTGCTGAGCGCCAAGCCTGGCGGGATGGGCGGCCAATCCATTTGACCGCCAAGGAATTCTCCGCACTCCGCCTCCTGGCAGACAACCCACGAATGGTCATTTCGCGGGCGCAGTTTTTGCGTCAGGTGTGGGGATATCACTCACGTCTGGTCACACGGACCGTTGACCGCCATATCAATAGTCTGCGCTCGAAGCTCGAACCAAATCCGGAGCGACCACGTTGGATCCAAACCGTTCATGGAGACGGCTACCGCTTCGATCCGCCGGAACCCACAAGCCCCGGAGCCGCTTGAAGCGGCGAAGGATGCCGGACTCCCCCGATTCTTTTTTGTATTCCTTTTCGCGTATTTGACGCATTTGGCGGGCTGTTCTTCTTTCTCTGTTACGGCAAGGAGAGATGACTGCCCGCGAACGAGGCGAAACAAAAGAAGAGAAGGAATAGCCCATTGGCGTCCTTTCCCCATGATTTTGTCCAAAATCCGGATTTTACTCGGCCCAAAAGCCCGATTCTGTTTGAACCGTGTACGGATAAGGGACCGGATCGGAAACCAAGAGGAGTAAGCACGATGATGACCCAACTTTGCCTTAAACGCGACAATAGCCTGAGATTGGAGCGAAAGTTCCAGCCCAAAAACGGGGGTTGACGAGGGTTTTCTTCCCTGTGTGAGGGATCTTTGTGAATTTGCGGTTTTTATGGGCGTAGACAGGTTCTCGTCTGCCGGAGCTTGACGGGGATTCAGTCGTAAGTAAGTACGTATGGAAGTGCCGAGTGCCAAGGGTAGACATGTTCGCAAAGAACGTGCACTAGGGTAAATATTTGGAACTCAAGGACTTATGTTTCAAGTTCTACGGTTTTTGCCTGGAAGATTCGATTGATGAGGGAGCTGTCCTGTTTCGCCTTTTCGGGGTGAAGTCACCGATTGTGGACGGAAAGCTCGGCAACACCAACTGGAGCGTGATCTGAGAGCAAGGTCTGGATCTCCTCCGGCGCCTTGATGACCTCGACTTTGCTCCGATCCTCCCTGATCAGCCCCATCTGCTCACCTCACCGCCTCCAGCTTCCGGGTCGAGTTTTCGTTGTAGAGCGCCAGAGCCCCTCAACCTTCTGCAGGTTCGGCTGAGCCCTGTCCTCGATTTCGATGGCTCGCACGAACAGGTCCGGATGCTTCCAGGCGAGCCAAAGCACCTCCCAGGGCTTCGAGGCAGGACAGAAGAAGCAGGCCGACTTCACCGGAACGGGGAGGCCAGCTTCGACGATCTGGCACACGCACTCCTTCCGATCCCACCCCCATTTGATCAGCGGAAAAATCGTCCGGTATCGCCTGCCGTCGTGCTTCCGGAAGCCGTAGGTCCGCTTGGAATCGACCGGCGAGCAGTCGAATCCGATGCATCGGGTAACCCGCTGACCATGGGCCCAAGCTCGTCGTGCAGGCCCCCACCTGGCGATAAACTGCTCCTGGGCCTGGACCATCCACTTGTGGGAGCAACTCTTTCGACCGAACGCCAGCGAAGGCAGCGTCCGATTTTGGAGGCAATTCCCTTCCAGGGTCTTATATCCTGCTCCAGTCGACGACGGCTTGCTCTTTGGTCGTTTGACCATGGTAATCGCCGGGAAGCCATGCCAGTGCAACCAGTCCGAGAACATGGCCACGTGTTCGTAAGTCTCCGGCTTATCGCACCCATGGCTTCTTCTGAATCCTCCACCTTATGCGCAACCCCCCACAACATATACCGCAGTACCGCCTTGCATTCCCGGCTCACATGGGCACGATTAGCCCGTCAAGCAAACTTTCATGGCCCTACTTTCGCGGCTCTCTTCGGCGTCTCGTCGCGACATCTTCGTCGTCTTTGCCGTGTATTACATAGACTCACCCTTCAACACTACCTCCAGCGTGAACGCATTATCGCCGCTGGCTGGCTTCTCTCTGAGACTCGGAATCCTAAGTGGGTGTGTTTCGAACTTGGCTTTAAGCAGCTATCCCATTTTTCCAGGCAATTTAAAGACGCATACGGAGTCACACCGACCGTCTTCATCACAACCCAACATCACCATACCCACCCCACGTCCCCGACAGATAACCGTTTTGCCTTGTCATCTTGACGCACCTTATGTAAATTCCTGGTACAAAACAGACGTCACTCCTAAAATCATAAACACCTTACCCCTCCCATTATGCTAATGTACTCTCGTTTTTTATACCTTCTCAGCCCCTTAATTATCCTCCTTGTCTCACCTCAACCCTGTCTCAGTGGGGCGCTAACATTGGACCAACTCACCTTTCAAAACGGATGGCGTGTCTTGTACGATTCCGAGGGCTCAACCTACCCCCCTCCTGAGTGGACTCCTGCTCGCACTGTTCCCTACATCGTCAAGGCCGATACATATCTTACGGTCCTAGCTGCCTTCGATCTTGATCCAGATAATTTATATGACCAATACGAAGCACAAGGGATAGCTACAATTGATGGCGCCACCTATACTTTTGCCATCGAGACATTCGGTATTGCCGGAGAGGGCAACGGGGATGCTGCCTCCTTCACCTCTATACAACTCCTTCCAATTCCGTACAAACCCCAAACAACGTAAGCACCTCATGGGTGTACCGGAAGAAGGGTACCACCACTTGGTACGATGCCGGCTCTAGCAGTAACAACCTCGAATTTCTTATCCTCGACACCCCTATTACATCCAATCTCTACCGAACTGTGCTGCACCACGCCTGCACCAATGAAGGGGCCACTACCCCAGACGAAGTCTTCCTGGATTGGTGGTCACAATTTTCTGGGCCTGCTGACACCCACACCTGGAGTAACGAACCCCTTTATTATTACAAACCCGGTGTCGGGTTCCAAAACAACCAAATCACTACTACCGGCCGCCTCTTGGCAAACCACAACGGCCTCACATTTTGGCGCTAATTTGGGCGGATTCTCGGAGGTCTGGCGAGGCCGTTTTCGCCTCCGATCAGGGTCGGCGCCAAAGATTGGCTCCGAATAAGTCGATTCACGACTGGCCCCATTGACTTCGCGAGCCTGGAAGGCCATTCCTCCTGGGTCCTGTCGACAGCTCTCGATCCTCCTCTCCAAGCTTGACTCTGACCGATCAGCCAGGGCGGGTCGCCGGTGCTTGAAGAGCCAACGAAAAAATTTCGAAACAATCCCTTGACACCTTAGGGGGGGCGCTTAATTTGGGTAATAATCATGAATTGCTCGAACAAGCAGGGGAGACTCAACTCGATGCCGGTACCGATGGACGCCATGGACGCAGAGTTGCTTGCGAAGAACCAAAACACTCGGGACCAAAGTCGATGCGATGAGCTGTACCTCGACCCTTTCGGAGAACGCCTGAGCCCAATGGCCCATGTGCCAGTGCATCTGGGCTTTTTCGCAGGGCAAACCCCGGGTAAATTAGCGCCAAAATGTGAGCTCTCCCTCTGAAAAGGTCTTCGAACTCCATTATATCGTTAAATATCCTTCGTTTAGCGCCGATGAATATTTTGACCCTTCATACGGCGTGCGGTTTGACAATGAAAATGATTTCGAAGGCAACGCACTTTGGGGCTTTTTCTCGAACGTATATCCCTACTCATCGACCTGGACGTACATAGACGTTCGCCCTACTCAAGGCTATGCCGTGCATTTTAATCACTTCTCTCTCAACTAGTTCACCTGTTACAAACGACGATCAACATATTATAACCATATGAAACAGTTTGCCATTATTTTATTGTGCCTTGTCACAGTTACGGCCAGCGCTAGCGGCGCGTCTCCCGAGATTAGTTTTTCAAGCTGGACAGATACGGAGTACGTTTCAGTCCCTGCAACCGATGGCACTGCATCTCTCGCTCGTCAACAAGCGATTGCGACGGTCGTTTACGATAAACGGCCGGAACCCTATCTGTGGCCGGTTGATCTCGTTTACGATCCGGAGTCGGATGCTTTGTGGTTCGGACACCAGTACGAACGTTACTGTGTCGTTAACGGAAGAATCGTTGGTTTGTCACCAGATGGGAATAAATTGCGTATTCGCAGGAGCCACCATCGGGTGGATGATCTCAACGACGAAGTTCTTATGCAAGCGGTACAACGCTTCAAGGAGCGGTTTAGACCAGTTGGTCGGGATAAGGATGTGCTACTGTCGCTACCGATGCTGTATGGACGTGGGAACTTACGAGACAAATTTGATGTGAGACCGCGTTCTTCCGGAATTGATATCACTGATATAAAGATCAGTAATAGCAAAATACACTGTACGTTTTATGCCCAGGAGACCGAGAAAACACTTCGGGCAACATTTGACAACGAATTTAATACGTTGGCTCTCAATGTGGATAACCGTTCATGGCCGGTGTTGAGCCGTGGTTTCATACATCCAGACGGACGAAACCTTTTGAATGGATGGAGCTCCGCTAACTGGTTGAAGATTCCATCCGAAAACGGGAATGTTGAGGTGGTATATAAAAGCAAAGGGAGTGATTTATCGATGGTATTTGCACCGTCTAATGATAGTATTTGGGTAGGCCCGGGGAACGTTGAATTTGCGATGGTAGGCGGTCGTGTTGTCGGTGTCGAGGTCAGGAATCAGCGATTGTGTTTGTATGCAACGTCTCACAAGGTACCCGAAGGCGCCGATGTTGTGAAATTCGTGGCCGATACTCTCAAGGTTTTAGGGGTGTCACAGCAAGGGTTCGAACCCACTCCTGATATTCGGGTAGAGCTTGACGAAGTCTTCGGCTCAGGTCGGATAGTGCCTGAGCAAACTGAGATCAGTCGAACCGTGCGTATTGAAGTTAAGGAGCGAATGGTTGAGATGACGCTAACAACTTTCTTACCTCGCGGAAAGATAAACATTAAGCTCGACAAGGAATTGAGACCTGTGAGCTTTATGTATGATGGAGAAGAAGTCGCTACGGAGATTCGGGAAAGCCATAAAAATTGAAGGGGCTATAACGTTGGCGGCTCAGAGCTGAGTGAGAACGCTGTGGGGGTCGAATCCAATGGCGAGCGTGCCAGTATGCAGTTAGTGTAACTAAAGATGCGCTCGCGCATTGATTTAACCCTAATGCTCACATTTTGGCGCTAATTTCGCATGCGTTTCAGATGTAGCCCATCTGTTCTGCTTTGAGGTCAAAGTTTATTTGATCTGGTTTGATGTGTAAGGCTTGGACCAGGAAGTTTTCGACGCTTTCATTGATGGCTTCGGTGACTCGCTGGACGATTTCTGCCCCCAGGCTCCTGCTTGAGGGGTTCGAGGGCGCCTTCGATGATGGCGCGAAATAATTCCCAAAGCAATGTGGCGTAGGTCGGCACTTGCAGTTGGCCGCTTTGTCGATCACGGATCTCACCGAAGGTGAGGTTACCGTTGCCGAGCATGGCCTCGAAAAGCAGAAGATAGCGGATGGCTGCCAGGTGCGCCGAGGCATAGGCGACTTGATAACGCCGCCGCGTATTGTGGCGATGGCTGGGGGGCTCGCGTCCTTGGCCGCGTTTAATATCGCGCTGACACCGCTGACAGCCATAACCTCCTGAATATCAAGGACTCATTGAAGCGCAGCCGCATGAAGGTGTCAGCGGTCGAGCGCATTCAACGGGGCCTCGAGGGAAGAACCGGTAAATGCGCCGGTGCCGATTGGCGCTTACCTCTGGGCGGCGCTACTTGCCCTTTCGCCCCAGATCCCTCATCCTTGCAATCCACTCCTTCCGTCCGGCATCGCTCATGCCCTCAACCATGCCGATGAGGCTCTCCCGCATCGGGTTCCGTGCTTGTTATTGATCGAAACCGGGCGCAAGCGGACCGGCCCCCTCGTACCCGCCATCCAGCCATCGCAGGATTTCCCGGGCGGCGGGATGTCCGAATTGTCCGTAACGGTTCCGTAAATTCCGCCGTTCCTCTTCGCTCAATCGGTCCCGGCCCCGGTCCTGGAGTAATGGCAGGTCGGCCTCCAGGCTGGCGGCTATTTCCCGTCCCACCACGCTTTCCGCGGCTTCACGGAATGTGCTCTTCCGATCCCGGTGCGGGCCCACCCGGTAGAAAGAACTCAGCGCCAGGAGGGGAATCAAGCTAAGATGGGCCTGAAGCGCGGGATTGGCAGCGTGGTCGGTGACCAGTTCGTCCAGGTCCACGGGGTAGTTGATGAAGGGACGCAGATGCAGCTGCCGGATCATAGCCGGGCTGTCATTGACCGGGTAGTTGTCCCAAAATGCCGGCTTGCGCCCCAGCCGCTCGCTTACGCCGGTCAGGTGTTCGGAAGAAATGGTGTGTGAGCAGACCTGGGGACCGGTCCAGTAGATACGGATGGACGGGTCGAGCCGGCCTCCCAGGCCACTCAGATAATTCTCCGGGCGGGCCCCGAAGAGATCGTCCAGCATCGGGTCGTCACTGAAATACGTGGGACAGCAGTAGAGCCGCCCCGCATTGGCGTGTTCGCCCACGAAGTCCAGTATCCGGGACTGGTGGTCGGCCAGGTCGGCGACATCGCCCCGTTCGTCGTCAAAAAGAATGAGCAGGTGGTCGGGTCCGATCGCGTTGATTTGCCGCAGACGCTTGAGAAGGTCCCGGCGGTGCGAGTCCGAGAATGTTCGTTGCAGGCCCAGCGGGTTCAGGCCCAGGCCGAAGGCCATGCCCTGGTCGTGGCAATGCTCGCCAAGCCGGGTGAGCCTCTCGGCGCGATCATCCGGCCAGTTGTGTCGCCAGTCTTTACGGACCTGTGGATCCGTTTTCGGGGCGTAGTGGTAAAAGGAAAACCCACGAGGTGCCAGTGTGTCGATAACTGCCTCCCGGTCGTTATCGGACCAGATGGGGCCGTAGAATGCTTCGATAATGCCTGCCATGCAGTTTCTGTAAGCGCTAATGTTGCAAAGCAAATGGCTTATCCTGCTCATCCAGACGCGGGAAAAACCGGTTCGAGAGTTGGACAAGGCGTTTATCTGCCTTCATCGCAGGAGAGGATTCTGCGGCAATACCGTTGACGCTTCAGCCGGGCCGATCCACGAATCGCGCTACCACATGACGCCGGATCTTTGAAAGATCGCCATTGCTTCTAACTGATTTCCAGGATCCCAGGACTAATCGGGCCTTTTCCGCCCAAACCAAGCGTATTAAAAATCGATTTTTGCTGCAAGATCTGCCGGGGCCGCTGCGAATAAAGGCAAGAGACAAAACGAGCATCCCTTTATGAGAACTCCTAACCAACCAACCCCACGGAGAGATGACACAGATTGCACAGATAGGGCAGGAGAGGGCGCTCCGCGCTTAGGGAGGTGAGAGTGAGAGTAGAGCAACGGGCCAAGGGCGTAGAGCGAGGAGCCGGGAGCAGAAGTCGGAGATCGGGAGATCGCGAGCAATGGGCGAATGTCCCTGGGAGGGCGCCTCTGGGAGGGCGAACGTCCCCGTGAGCCCAAATTGTCATTCTGTTTCCGACGCGCCTTTTTTCTGAAGAAGTGGGCTCGCGCGGACACTCGCCCTCCCATTAGGTTGGCCTCCCAAAAGAGCCGGATCGACGATCCGGATGCCGGATGGAAAGGCCGCGGGCTTTGGGACTGCGTCAGCACACGCGCTCCCTTCCACATGGAAACTGGAAAGCGGACGACGAGCAAAGTCGTCCACTTTCAGCTCAGACCGAATCCCTTGGCGAAATGAACCGAAACCCGGCGGCTACGCGACAAGGACACCTAACACCTTTTTCTTTACGGGACACGAATCAGTCGAATCGCAGGTCCCCGGGGAACGGCTTGCCGGTGAGCGTCTG